>CALGEL010000060.1 GCA_937881855.1 uncultured Clostridia bacterium
TGCATATCGCCACACACCCACGCAAACGGCTTGATGAGCCAGTCCAACACATCGCCCACAATGGCGAAGGGCAGCAACAAGATAACCAGCACGACCACCACTGCCCGATTGATTTTCGATAAAGGCTTTAGTTTCATAGGTTATTTTTGTTTATTTTCGTACCGTTTCGATAATCTTCACCAAAGTATTCTCGCTCACATAGCCACCCTTGGGAAGTTCAGAAGCAGTCTCCTTGTTCTTCACCTCGTCCACCATGTCAACAAGGCTCTCAAGCAGATTCTTATGGTCAAACTGACTATCGCAAACCCTGTTCACAGACTTATGACAATCAGCCACCTTCTCAATAAGATGATTCACTCCCTCGTTTATCTGCGAGATACGTTCGTCGAACTTCTCCACCAACGAGATCTCCGTTTGTTGCTCTATCAAGTATGTCTGAACGCGGGGCGGCAGTATCTCACCGCCAAGACCGCTAACCTCCTTGTCTACGTCAATCACAGCATAGATGCCTTGCGAGTTCTTCACAAAGAACTGCCCGCTTTCCTTGTAATTATCGTAGTTATAGAAATCAGTATTGTTAATCTCAATCAACGGCAAGCACAATGTCATCATCGTCTTACTCTTTTCTTCTTTTTCTAATTCTTTATAAGCTACTTTACCGACAAGGGTTTTGGGTAAGTCTTCTCTGAACTCAATCTCGCGGGGGCAAGCATATTTTGCAATATATTTTTGGCAATACTCCATCAGTTCGGTTTTGATTTCTTCGGTAGGTTCAATTCCTTCTTTGAGAACAACAAAGGCTTTGACCCGATGCATCCGATAGGAATCGGGGACACCGATGACGCAGCTGAGCTGCACCTTTTCGTGCCCATCGAGAACATTTTCGATCTGCGAAGGGTAGACATTATATCCGCTGGTGACGATGATGCGTTTGAGCCGCTGGCGGAAATAGATAAAACCATCAGCATCCATCACACCCAGATCGCCGGTATGCAACCAAGTCTGCCCGTCGGGATGGGTCTGCAACGCCTGTTTTGTCTCTTCGGGGTGGTTGAGATAGCCCAGCATCAAGGTAGGACCTGTCAGGCAGATTTCCCCCTCTTCCCCAAAGGGAACTTCTTGGGTGGTACCCACCTTGCAGATTTTATAGTCCATATCGGGATAAGGCAATCCAATGCTCCCTTCCCGCTCTTGGTGGTCGGGGGTAAGGCAACTTGCGGTGACACATTCGGTGGTGCCGTAGCCTTCCCGAATGCGAACGGTGGCGCCCCGCTCCGCCAAAAATCGATCCATCTTTTTCTTCAATTCAACAGATAAACTATCCCCGCCGGAAAAGACCCCCTGCAAAAAGGAAAGGTCGGTTTTATCCAGATAATTGGTGCGGGTCAATGCTTCATAAAGGGTGGGGACCCCTGCAATGAAATTAGGCTTTTCCTTGCGGATCAGCTCGGCATAGTCCTTGACATTGAAGCGGGGGACCAAGATCGAGCAAGCACCGCAGGCCAAGGCGGTATGGACGCAAACCCCCAGCCCGAAGCCATGGAACATCGGCATCGCCGCCAAGAGCCGCTGACCTTCCACCTGCCGCGCAGACATCGCCTCGGTTTGATACGCCAAGGCATTAAAATTCAGATTAGAAAGCAAGATACCCTTTTGGGTTCCGGTGGTGCCGCCGGAAAAAAGAATGACGGCGCCTTCCTTGGCAGGCATCTTCTCTTGTTCATAGGGGCGGCCGTTTTTCAAAAAATCCTGCCAAAGCAGTATATTTTCCATGGGGGGCAGGGGCGGAAATTTGGATTTCACCGCCAAGCGGTAGCCCCATTTTTTGATGCCGCCAAGGGCATCGTCGATATCGGTAACCAGCAGATTTTTCAAAGGATAATCCTTTTGCACCTGCTCGATCTTCGGTAAAAACTGCCTTAGGGTAACCAGCGTTTTCGCTTCTATCTGCCGAAGGTCATAGGCGATCTCCTTTTCGGCGGCGAGCGGATGGATCAATCCTACCACCGCCCCCAAGCGGTTGAGCCCATACAGGCAATAGACGGTCTGGGGCAGGTTGGGCAGGCAGAGCATCACCCGATCACCCTTGCGGATGCCCAATGCCCAAAAGGCACAAGCGGTCTGCTCGATCTGCTCCGCCATCGCGGAATAGGAGATCTTACGCCCCATAAAGGAAAGGGCATCGCTTTTCGGAAGGCGGGCGGCGGTCTTTAAGACCTGCTCGCTGATGCTGCAATCGGGATAGTCCAAATGATGCGAAACCGCACCGTAATGATTCAGCCATGGGCGTTCCATCGGCATGCTCTCCTTTCAAAAAATGGTATAGTTGCTTTGGGTCAAAGATATAATAATACTATGAAAAAAGAAATTTTATTTCGTCTGATTAAAAATACAGGTTTGGTGGCGCTGGGGACCTTAATTCTTGCCTTCGGCACCGCCGTTTTCATCCTGCCCTTTGATCTGGTGATCGGCGGGATGAGCGGTCTTGCCGTCGGCATCGACCGTCTTTGCCCTTGGGAGTGCGTCAGCAAGGATCTTTTGATCACCCTGCTCTGCTGGGGCTTATTTATCGTGGGGTTTTTAATTCTCGGCAAGAGGTTTGCCGCCAAGACCTTGGTCTCTGCCCTGCTTTACCCCATCGGTGTCGCTCTCTTTTCCCGCCTGGCAGAACCGAATGTTCTGGGCGGGTTCTTCCATCTACCCGCAGGGGAACATCCCCAAATCGCCATGCTTTTGGGAGCGCTCATCGGCGGGCTTTTGATCGGGCTTGGATGCGCGCTGACCTTTTTGGGCGGCGGTTCTTCGGGCGGTACCGATATTATCGCCTTTTCTCTTTGCAAATATTTCAAAAAGTGGCGCAGTTCTTATGCCATTTTTGCGGTGGATGCTTCCATCATCTTTTTTGGGATGGTGGTGTTGGGGGATCTGACCCGCTCCTTGCTGGGCATCCTTTCCGCCTTTCTTTGCGCTTTGGTGGTGGATCGCATCTTTTTGGGCGGCAACCGCGCCCTTTCGGCGCAGATCGTCTCCGATCATTATGATCAAATCAACCAAGCCATTATCCACCATATGCACCGCACCACCACCCTATTTTCTGCCAAAGGGGGTTACAGCGGCGCGGATAAGACCATGCTGCAAGTCAGCTTTTCGATGCGCCAATATGCGCTCTTAATGATGATCATCGAGCAATACGATCCCGATGCCTTTGTCACCGTCCTGAAAGTACACGAAATCAATGGCGAAGGATGGAGATAATCATTTCAAATTTTCATTATAATGTGCCCGTTCCCCGCCGATGAATTTGGGGCGGGTACGAGCGGCGAGCACCAAGGCATCACCGATCCGATTTTGGTTCAAGCGGCAAGGCACCGCCACCGCTTGCAGATGCATCCCGATCAGCGTTCCGCCGATATCCATCCCCGCTTGGGCTTGGATATTTTCCACCGCGGCAGGCTCTTGCAGCAGGCCATAAACCGCGGTGGCAAAGGAGCCGCCCGCCTTGGGCTGGGGCAGTACATTGCAGATGGGATAGCCCCGCTTCATCGCCACCGCCGATTCCAAAATCAGCGCGCGGTTGAGATGCTCGCAGCATTGGGCGGCCAATTCCACCCCTGCGGCGCGGCAGGCTTCCAAAATCCCTTCCGCCACCGCTTTGCCGATCTCGGGGGCGGAGTCGGTGCCGATCTTTTGGCTGATAATCTCGCTGGTGGAGCAACCTACTACCATAAGATCGCCTTTTTTCAAATGAGCCGCCGCGATCAATTCTTCCGCGGCGGCTTTGGCTTGCATTTTATAATCAATCATCATTATTCATCCTTTCAAAAGGTAAGGTGACAATATTCTATGGAACTTTCTTGGGAATGTTTGAAGGAAAAAGAAGTCATTGTGGTCGCAACAGGGCGAAAGCTGGGCTACCCCAAAGACCTGATCATCGATTGCTCCTGCGGTAAGATCGAAGCGTTGATCCTTTGCGAACGGTGCGGTTTTCTTTTTCAAAAGGACTGCTTGCGCATCCCTTGGTGCGATGTGGAGCGCATCGGAGAAGATGTTATCTGGATCTGCAAGGAGCCGAAATGTTAAATCGCTTTTTATTAAAAGAACAGATGCTCGATCAATATCTTTAAACCGATGGCAACCAAAATGGCACCGCCGAAGATCTCCGCCTTTTGCTTTAAGAGACCGCCGAAAAGCTTGCCGATATAGACACCCAAGGTGCTGATGATCATGGTGGCAACACCGATGATGGCGGCAGTAAAGATACCTTCGCCATACCCGCTCAATTCGGTGGAAAAGCCCACACCGACTGCCAGCGCATCGATGCTGGTGGCAACGCCCTGAATCAGCAGATTTTTGCAAGTGAAGGGATTGCAGACGCTCTCTTCTTCGTCGTCCTTTTTCAAAGCGCCGCGGATCATATTAAAGCCGATCCCGCCCAGCAAAATGAAGGCGATCCAATGGTCGACCGGCTGGATATATTTCAGGCAGGAAAGCCCCAAAAACAGCCCGATCATCGGCATCAGACCCTGAAAGATACCGAAGGTGGCTCCATCGGCAAGGGCGTGGCGAAACTTAAAGCGAGGACATTGCATTCCGTTGGTGATGGATACCGAAAAAGCATCCATTGCCAAGCTGATTCCCAATCCCAACGCATAAAAAAACAATGTCATTTTAAAATCTCCTTAATTTCTTGCGCATTTTCGGGCGTATCTGTATTGCTTCGCGCCGCCGCAAAGGCGGCAATGCCGTCGATGGCGGGGCGGTCGATGGTTTTAAATTCTAACTCTTCAAAATAGGCGGCATTCCGCTTACTTGCCGTTTGCAGATTGGAAAAAATCGCTTCTCCAACCCCTTGGTCGGTATAGGAATATTGGTCGGCAAGGTCCAAAAGCATCTGCTTATATTCCTTATATCCGCCATCCACCGCATACCGCTTATCCCCTTTGGTATAGTAAAGATATTCACCATCTTTTTGGGGCATCGCTTCATAAAAGGTGGGGAGTAAAAAGAGCATTTCTTCTTCCCCCGCCCAAGCATGGACTTGGAAAAGGTATTCTTCCCCTTTGTTCAGTTCGGTGCGGGAGACAAAGTGTTCCCCCGTTCCCATCACGCAGACCGTCAGAATCCGCTCGGGCAGATAGCCGAAGAAATCGTCGGTCACTTGCACTTCATAGAAGGTGTTTGCCGTCGTCTCGCTCTCATAATATGTAATGGCGCGGTCCTGCTTAACCACATTTAAGACCTTGCCCGCAAA
This sequence comes from uncultured Clostridia bacterium, assembly GCA_937881855.1. GTDB lineage: Bacteria > Bacillota > Clostridia > Oscillospirales > QAKW01 > QAKW01. The sequence goes on from CALGEL010000060.1 coordinate 5,252, forward strand.
AAAGAGCTGACCTTCCTGCATTGCCACTTCGGTGCGATAAAATAAACTTTCCAGCGTCAACACATCGTCTTCGGATTTACTGCAACCGCAAAGCAACAAAGCGAACGCCAAAATAATCGCAATCCAATTACGCATTTTCATCGATAAGCCCTCCCTTTAAGATTTGGCTATAATACAGTTTCTGGCGCTCGACGAAATTATGCTTACCGAAATACATACTGTAAATAACCCCTTCGATCTCGGTATAATATTGCTTTTCAATCGTCTCCTTGATGGCAAGCGGCAAGGCATAGGTGCGCGTGAGATCCAATTTCAAGGGGCTAATGGACGTATCGATCCAATCCCGATGGAAGATGGGAGTCTTGCGCTCGGCGGTCAGCAAGGTATCGCTCAGGCGGGCAATCTCCAAGGTTGTTCCATAGTCGGTGCGCAGGTAGGCGCGGATCAACCGCGGCGCCCATGCATCTTGGTTATCGTGGACCAAAAGTTCCATCTCTGTAATATCAAAGACCGACGCTCCTTCGGGCATCTCCAAGGCAAAGGTGGAGGTGGTCCCCAGCTCAAAATCGTCCTTCCCCAAGGTGTCTAAATTATACTCTTTATAATAAGAGCCATCAAAGGCATAAAGGAATTTTACCCGCAGGGTCATTGTCCCGTTATAGCCCAAGGTTTCCGTTTCCGGGAAGGGATTGCTGATGGTATCCTTAAACAGTTGGTTTTGGTTTTCCAAACCCACCGTTTCGATATCCAGATGCAGCACATCCCCATCCATCAAACCCAATTCCACATTGGCATCTTTCTTGATTTGCTTGGTATGCACCGCACCCTTCTGCTCGCAGACCTGCAACACCGAAGGATACAATGCCTTGATTTGCTGAAAATAATCGTTGGAGTCGGTCGCCATCGGCAGCACCACATCGGTGCGGTCGGCGGAAAGGATGCATTCCTTCTGCCAACCGCCCTTGGCCAAAAGGGTGCGCTCGCCGCCCAGCAAGCAGGCGATCTGCGCCGAGACGCAATGCCATTCGCCGTATTCACCTTTGGCATCGGGAAGCAGCATCAATTTATATTCGGCAATATCAAAGGGCGAGATGGTTTCCGGCAGGATCAGGGTGAAATAATCGGTATTGCCGCTCTCAAAATTATCGATCCGCTTATTTTGGAGCGTATATTCCATAACCTTTCCGTTTTGCAGGGTCATAATTAAATTAAGGTTGCCCCGATCCAAATCCACCGACGAAGGATGAAGGGGATCTTTTTTGGCGGTCTTTAAAATCACCTGCACCCGATTGGATGCGCCAAAGCTATCCAATGCGGTAAGGACCGGATTTTTCTCGTCGAAATCACCCATTGAGAGCCGCGCGCAAAGCACCGCTTCATCGGCAGACCACCGCCCGCCATACCAATCGGCGGCATAGGCAATGCCACCCACCGCCAAAAGCAGCAGGACCATCGCATAAAAGCGGCGGGCAAAAGAGCCAAACAGACGCTCTTTGAGCCGCATTTGTTGCAGATTGCGACGCAACCGACGGGCGCCCCAACGCAAACGAATGCCGATGGCTTTCCAAATGCGACCGCTCTCTATTTGATTGATTAGACTTTCGTTCTTTTTCAAGCGCTAATCTCCTTTTTAAATTTCAACTTATATAATAACACAAATTTATAAAAAAATATAGCCTGCCACACCATTTTTTATAATTTTTTGAATAATTTTGCTTTCCTTTATCAAACTATTGTTGAGGAAAACCCAAATCTAAAAGGAGATGTTTTTAAAATGGTAAATAAAATTGCATTGTCGCTGGTCATTATCGGCGCGCTGAATTGGGGCTTGGTCGGATTATTCCAATTCGACCTGGTGGGCTGGATCTTCGGCGGCATGGACTCGCTGGTCAGCCGCGTGATCTTCACCTTGGTTGGATTGGCAGGCATCTGGTGCATCAACCTGCTCTTTAAACAATTAGGCCCCGAAAGAGAATAATGGCTAAAAAAATCACCGCAACGGCTCGTTGCGGTGTTTTTTTCAATTATTTTAATCCCTTTTTGACCAACAAGGCATTGATCTTCTTGCTGGGGTCCAAAAGACCGCTGATGGATGCATCGTGATTCAAGGTATCGATGATATAGGAGATATATTTGGAGAGATCCACCGAGCAATACCATTCCCGCTTTAAGAGTTCGGGGTTGGTATAGATGCCGTTGGTGGTAAATACCTTGGTGATCCAGCCATCTTTATAGGCTTGGTCGAAATGCTCCAAGCCGTTGCAGAACAGACCAAATGTGGTGCAGACATAAATGTTGCGTGCGTTCAAGGATTTGAGCTTAGCGCCCAGATCCAATACGCTATCGCCGGAGGAGATCATATCGTCGGTGATAATGATATCCTTGCCCGCCACATCGGCGCCCAGATATTCATGGGCAACGATGGGGTTCTTGCCGTTGACAATGCGGGAATAATCGCGGCGCTTATAGAACATACCCAGATCCACACCCAAAACAGAAGAGAAATAGATGCCGCGCGCCATAGCGCCTTCATCGGGGCTGATGATCATCAGGTGATCGGGATCGATTTTAACATCGGGAACATTATTGACCAAAGCCTTGATCATTTGGTAGGTGGGCATCACATTATCGAAGCCGTGATCGGGGATCGCCATCTGGACACGGGGATCATGGGCATCAAAGGTGATGATATTGGAAACACCCAGCGAGATCAGCTCTTGCAGCGCAGTGGCGCTATCGAGAGATTCTCTGCCGGTGCGACGATGCTGACGGCCTTCATAAAGCATCGGCATAATGACATTGATGCGCTTTGCCTTGCCTTGGGTGGCGGCGATGATGCGTTTGAGATCGGCATAATGATCGTCGGGACTCATCGGCACTTCGCGGCCATACATTTTATATTCCACACCATAGTTGAAGACATCGCTGATAATATAGAGATCCAAGCCGCGGACCGAACGCTTGATGGTTCCTTTGGCTTCGCCGCTGCCAAAACGCGGGCAGTGAACTTCAATCAAAAAGGAATCCCGATCGTAACCGCGAAAGTTCAATGTTTCCTTGTGCTCGTGCTCCCGCTCTTTGCGCCATTTAGTGAGATAAAAATCCAGCTTTTTGCCCATCTCTTCGCAGCCGGGCATTGCAATGATCCCCAAAGGACCCACAGGAATATTGATCAACTCTTCCAAATAATCAGCCATTTTAATGTCCTCCCTATTTAAGCAAACACGAATAATCCCAACCTGATTTTAAGGGGAGGATTTCCGTCTTTGCTTATGCATTTTATGTACTTTAATTGTACTAAATTTCAAGGCGTTGTTCAACCCATTTTCACCATTTTTCAAAAAATTTCACTATCCGCCAAAATTCACATTAAATTCGCCACGATTTTATACATTTTGCAGACTGCTTTCGTCTGCACAAAAATAAAAGAACCTGCCTTCTGGCAGGTTCTTTTTGTATTCATATATATCGCCGGTTTATTTATAAGACCTGTATAAAAATGTTACAATCTGTCCTCGGGTGCAGGTTGCATCGGGCGAAAATGCTCCCGGTGCAGTTCCGTTGGTGATGC
>CALGEL010000061.1 GCA_937881855.1 uncultured Clostridia bacterium
TTCCAAAGGCGGCAGAGCAGGTTCCACTTCGATGACATCAAGGACAGGTCCCTTGCGCCCATAAGCTTCGTGCTCTTGAATATGAATTCGGGCGGCAACCGTTGCCCAAGACCCGTTTTTAAGGGAAAAGGCATCGGGATAAAGGCAGGCCAATCCTGCAAATTGGATATCTTCCACGCAGCAGGTCATCACCTGCCGACCGAAAACAAAGAAACTGCCATCGCTACGCTCATCGATAATGACGCGCCCTTTCAGACGAATCATCTTGCCATCATATTTGGGCAACTCTTCCGAAAGGTCGCGATACCAAATAGCATAATCTCGGTCATCAAGATCAATCAGCGGCGCATTGATATCAAACGGCAACGGGTCTTCGATGGTATCGGGGATCACCTTTCCGCCCACACTCTCATAAACGATGTCGGCGCGGCGGGAAATGGCGCGCACCAATTTATGATAAGGCATCACATCCGCCGATTCAGGCATCCGATTGAAGATAACCATTTCAGCGGTCTGCAATTTATCTACCACCAGATTGCGCATATTGGCATTATAGGTGAGAATGGTATTGGCATCCATAAAGCAAAATTCCTGCACCACCAGCCAACCTTCCGGCAAAGCATCGTTGAGCAGAGCGCCATCCCACATTCCGTTATATTCAATAAACACCCGCTGGGCGCGGCTGCTCTTGGCCAACCGTTCCAGCAATTTGGGTTTTAAGTCTTCGGGTTGATCGATGGTCTGGATAAAAACACGATCAGAAGGCATTTTGGAAACATCCAATTCCTCCTCCCCTTCTTCACAGAGCAACACTAAGGTAGGTGTTCCATCGTTATAGGAAGGGTCTTCTAATGTCTCGCGGATAAAGCGAGTTTTACCCGCATCCAGAAAACCGGTAAACAAATATACGGGAATTTGATTCATTGCTTATGCCTCCAAACCAAATCGTTCAGCCAACAATACTTCGTTCAGCTCCGAACCGATCACACAAAGTCTGCCAATGACCTGCGCACTTCCTGCGCGCACATCTTGTTCGCCGGGGACATAATCAAAGAACAACCAACCGCCATCGGCATTTGCCACCATACCTTTGGCGCGGAGAATGGTTCCAAACTTACCGGTATCCAAATCTTCCAAAATCTCTTCCAAATCCCGCTTGGAATAGGCATGGGTGGTTTCCTTGCCCCAGCTGGTGAATACTTCATCGGCATGATGATGGTGGTGGTGGTGATCGTGGCATCCGCAGGTACATTCGGAGCCATGATCGTGATGGTGATGATGCTCGTGGTCGTGGTCATGCTCATGATGGTGATGCTCATGGTCATGGCAACCGCAATCGCAATCATCATCGTGGTGGTGGTGATGCTCATGATGCTCCAACTCTTCCATCATTTCTTCCAAACCACCGCGTTGCTCCATCGCTTCCAAAATCTGTGCTCCGCCAAGCTGATCCCAAGGAGTTACAATAATGGCGGATTTTTCGTTCTTTTCTCGCAATAACTTTACTGTTTCGGCAATCTTTTCTTCCGAGAGATTTTGACTGCGGCTTAAAATAATACAGCCTGCATGCTCAATTTGGTTATTATAGAACTCTCCAAAGTTTTTAGAATAGATCTTGCATTTAGATGCGTCGGCAACGGTCGTAAAGGAATTTAACTTCACATCTTCAAGTTCTAAATTTTGAACAGCGGCGATAACATCACTCAATTTCCCGACACCGCTGGGCTCGATCAACACACGGTCGGGATGGTAGGTTTCCAGCACCTGCTCCAAAGCCTTGCCGAAATCCCCCACCAAGCTGCAACAGATGCAGCCGGAGTTCATCTCGGTGACTGAAATTCCTGCTTCCTGCAAAAATCCGCCGTCGATGCCGATTTCGCCAAATTCATTTTCAATCAACACCAATTTTTCGCCTTGGAAGGCTTCTTCGATCAGTTTTTTGATCAAGGTTGTTTTTCCTGCGCCTAAAAAGCCGCTGAAAATATCAATTTTTGTCATTCTCAATTATTCCTCTGCTTTCGTCAATTTAGCGAAGTTTGCCATGATTTTCTTGGTTCCTACTTGGTCGAATTGAACCTCCAAAAGGAAATCGCTTCCCATCGGCGTTTTGGAGACCAAGGTGCCGACACCGAAGGTTTTATGCATTACCCGATCCCCGCAATTAAAGTCGAAGGTCGGTGCCGCCTGCGGAGCAGGACGACGAATTGCGGGTTGGGCAGGTTTCGGCGAAACAAAGCCGCTGCGCACCGAACCATAGGTGTAAGATGCTCCGCCATAGCCATCAAAGGCGGTGGATTGGGGCGAAAGATTTTTGATATTCAACGGCGGCAGCTCTTTCAAGAACGAGCTTGGCATACAAAATTGGGTTCTTCCATAAATCATTCGCTGGCGGGCGTGGGTCAAATAAAGGCATTTTCTCGCCCGAGTTACGCCAACATACATTAAGCGCCGCTCTTCTTCCAGCTCCCCTTCGTCCATACACCGCTGGCTGGGGAATAACCCTTCTTCCATACCGATCATAAAGACATAATCAAATTCCAAGCCTTTGGCGGAATGGAGGGTCATCAGGACCACCCGCTCATCATCGTCGGTCATCTGATCCAGATCGGTCATTAAAGAGACTTCTTCCAAAAATCCCGAAAGGGAGCCTTCGGGATTTTCTTGCTGATATTGCTTAACCGAAGAGCAAAGTTCCATAATGTTATTGATGCGATCGCGGGCTTCATCGGTATCTTCCAATTCCAACATAGAAATATAACCGCTTTCCCTAGCTACACGCGCTACCCATTCATCCAAGGGTGACTTCTTCAATTCGCTCTTTAAGTGGTCGATCATCGCAACAAAGCTCTGCAAGGTTGCGGCGGTTCTGCTCAAAACGGGATATTCTTCTGCCCTGCGCATAATATCCATCATCGAAGAAAATTCCCGATTGGCAAGTTCTTCGATATGGGCAATCGTTGTTAAACCTATTTTACGCTTGGGTTCGTTGATAATCCGTTTTAATCGCAAACTATCCCGCGGATTATTGATTACTTGCAGATAGGCAAGAATATCCTTGATTTCTTTGCGCTCATAGAAACGAAAACCCCCAACTACTTTATAAGGGATCGCACTTTTGACAAAGTACCGCTCCACCGCATTGGCTTGGGCGTTGGTGCGATATAAAATCGCAAAATCACTGAATTTGGCATGGTCTTTGACCACACGATCTTGGATCGTCTCCGCCAAATATCTGCTTTCTTCAAAATCGTCCGAAACTCTTTTGAGATAGACCGGCTCGCCCTTCTCCCCTGCGGTCCAGAGATTTTTCCCTTTGCGCTGGGTATTATGGGCGATCACCGCATTGGCTGTATCCAAAATATTCGCGGAAGAGCGATAATTTTGCTCCAAACGAATCACCTTGGCATTGGGGAACCGCTCTTCAAACAACAAAATATTTTCAATGGTCGCACCGCGGAATTTATAGATACTTTGGTCATCATCACCGACCACACAGAGATTGCCGTATTTGGAAGAAAGCAATGCCACCAAGCGATACTGCAAGGGGTTAGTATCCTGATACTCGTCCACCATCACATAACGGAAGCGACTTGCATATTTTTCCAAAATTTCAGGATGATTTTCAAACAGTTCCACCGTTTTTAAAATCATATCATCGAAATCCAAAGCATTGGCTTCTCGCAATGCCGCATCATAGCGGGCATAGACCTTGGCAATCTGCTCATTGCGAACATCTCTGCCGAAATGCTTGCAAAATTCATCGGGAGCAATGCGGTGGTCTTTGGCTTTGGAAATAGCATATTGGATACTGCGGGCAGGCAGGCCTGTTTCATCAATCTCCAACTCTTTGATTGCCGCCTTGATGACCCTTTGGCTATCATCGGCATCATAGATGGTATAATTGCTTGTAAACACCCCATCAACCGCAATTTCAGCGCGCAGAATACGCCCACAAAAGCTATGGAAGGTCGCCGCAGTCACCCCGAAAGCATCCGCGCCCATCATCCGATCGATACGGTCGCAAAGCTCCTTTGCCGCTTTATTGGTAAAGGTAATGGCAAGGATATGATAGGGCGCACAAATCCCTTTGGAGAGCATATAAGCAATACGATTGATCAGCACTGTGGTCTTACCGCTACCTGCGCCCGCCAAGATCAAAAGCGGACCTTCGGTATGCTCCACAGCTTCTCGCTGACGCTCGTTCATTTGGTTTAATTTTTCTTGCAAAACATCTTGAAGCATCGGTTTCCTCGCTAATTATAATCTTTTTATATTATACCGCTTGGGGCTTTTTAAGTCAATAAAAAGCCGACCCAAATAAACAAAAGCCAAGGCACATCAATTATGCCTTGGTTTTGTTCTTTTATTTATGCAAAGAAGTGTAAAAACCACGCTTTTTCAAATGCTTTGTTAAAGGCAGGGTCTATCTCATCTTCGTCTGTCATTTCCAACACATCGAAAACAGAAAGCGCCGCTTTATTATACAAAATCGTTTGATAAATAATAAATGAAATCAAAAATAGCGCCACTAAAATATACCCTAAAACAGGAAGTTTGAGCGTATAGAACAAAAAGAACAGTCCGCCTGAACCGGAAGCGGCAGTTAAAAGCACAAGGGTTAAAAACATCAAATATTCAGCAGAATTAAAATTTTTGATGATAAATTCAAGCAAGTTGGGCTTATTGGTGTTTTTGTCTTTCGGAACACTTTTATAGCATTTCTTTAACACCGTATAAAAAATATGTTGCACATAGGGCTTATCAAGTTTTTCACGATCAACCGAAAAAAGACTGCTGATGGTTTTGCAACTCATCCAATAAACCTCTTTATACACCTTGTACCGAACGGTAATTGCCGACCAAATGCAGCCAAGAACAAATAAAGCAAAGAAAATTATAACTCTGATAACGGGGTTAATGTCGGATGAAAACAAGTATGCCGATACAAGACCGGTAATGGTTAAATAAAACGCAATTAACTGATCCCGTTTGCTTTGTTGAAGGGAAAGTTCCTTAATACATTCGGCGTAAATTTCCACCAAATTTAAATCTTTGTTTAAAATGGGAGGGGTAATTTCTGTCGGGGCATTGGCGTACTTATTTTTCATTTTTTGTACTTCCTTTAATTATAATTTTTCGGTAATTTTGGAATTTCTTTTTTAACGATTTCTTCTAATTTTTCGAGGTTTTGATTATTATTTGCCGCGATAATCGGGAACGGTGCGGCAATATCAAGGTTTTCAGCAAACAGATGCTTGAAAACACCGCCGGCTTCCGTTAAGATTACCTCTGCGGCAGCACAATCCCAAGGGAAAATGCGGATTTCAAAATAAAGCTCTCCCTTGCCGCTTGCCAATCGACATAGTTCGATTGCGGCGCTACCTTCACGGCGGAAATCATCGCATTTTTGATAAACTTCGCGCAAAATATTCAGACAATTTTCGGCCAAATCTTTTTTATAAATGCAAAGCGCGGTATAGTAAAGTCCATGGGCAAAATCACGATCTGAAACCTTGATTTGTTCGCCGTTTAAAAATGCGCCCTTGCCTTTTTCGGCATAGTAAAGTTCGTTGGTGAAGGGGTTATAAACCACGCCTAAAACTCCAACGCCATCCTTTAAAAGCCCCACACTGATTGCGCTGCAATTTAAGTTTCTGGTAAAGTTTGAGGTTCCGTCGATGGGGTCCACCACAAATCGATAGGATTTTTCTTCGGTATGACCGCCTTCTTCACCTAAAAAGCAGGCTTCGGGTAAAATTTCCAAAAGCTTGGTTTTCAGGCGTTCTTCCACCGCCTTATCAGCGGAGGTAACAATGTTCGACACACTCCCCTTTGTCGAGACCGAGTAGGGTGAGAGTAAAATATCGCGGCAGTCTACCACCGCATCTATAATTTTTTTCAGTAGTTCAGACATTGCATTTCTCCAATCAAAATATAATAATATAATATCAAAGTTACAAGTGTTTTTCAAGATAAAAAATTGGGAGAAACTTCTTGACAAAGTTTCTCCCAAAGGTTTTTTCTATTAAATTATTCGCACTCTTCTTCGCAGCAATCGCAGTCGCAATCGCACTCATCTAAATCGGAGAGATCGAATTCCAGATCTTCGCCACAGTTGGGGCAGTTGATCTCGCCCAGCTCGGCAACTTCATCGTCCACAGAAAACTCTTCGCCGCAGGTGGGGCAAACGATGGTATAATAATCGTCTTCATCGAATTCATCGCACTCTTCGTCCAAGAAGCACTCGACAACGTCCAAATCTTCATCTACTTCCTGAATGTACTCATCCAGCTCGATGATGTTGTCTTCGGCATCGGCAATGGCGCCGGCCATATCTTCCAGAACATCTACGATGTTTACAAACAATTCTTTATAAGGATCTTCGTCCTTCAGTTTCATACCCTGAAGAAGACCTTTGATATAAGCAACCTTTTCCAACATTGCATTATCCTCCTTAAAATTATTAAATTACTCTTTGGAACGACCCATATACTCGCCGGTGCGGGTATCGATCTGGATCTTCTCGCCTTCGTTGATGAAGATGGGAACCTTAACAACTGCGCCGGTTTCCAAGGTGGCGGGCTTGGTGACGTTGGTAGCGGTATCGCCACGAACGCCGGGCTCGGTCTCGGTGATCAACAGATCTACAAAGAAGGGAGGCTCAACACCGAAGATGTTGCCCTTATAAGCCATGATCTTTACAACGTCGTTTTCCTTCACAAAGCGGAAGTTATCGCCCAGCTTGGAAGCTTCGACGGGGATCTGCTCATAGGTCTGCTCGTCCATGAAATAATAGAGATCGCCATCATTGTACAGATACTGGCAGTTGCTGTAATCGATGGTGGCATTTTCGAACTTATCGGTGGGGTTGAAGGACTTTTCAACCACAGCGCCGGTGATGACGTTCTTAAACTTGGTACGTACGAAAGCAGCGCCCTTACCGGGTTTTACATGCTGGAATTCAACAACCTGATAAACCTGGCCGTCCATATCAAAGGTAACGCCGTTTCTGAAATCGCCTGCTGTAATCATATTTTGATTTCCTTTCTGAAATGAAAAAATTTTCTACACTATATTTTACTATATATTTCTTTATATTTCAAGAGTTTTTCGCCATTATTTTGCTGCTTTTGCATATAAAGCCTGCATTTCAAGAGCGTCTTTGCTTTGGGTACCCGCCGATTCGCAGATAATGATGGGTTCCGCATTGCGTTTGACAAGTACTTCGGCAAGGGGCGCAAAATCGGGGCCATAGACGGTATCTTCAAAGGTTAGGTGCCGCTTTTCCCCGCCGACAGTATATTCGATCTTGGAAAAATGAGCGTGGAATTTACTTGCCCGCTCACGCCCCAAGGCATCTTCCATCGTTTGCAACACCCGCTCATAATCGGCGGCGGTATAGAATAAGCCCTGCTCACGCGCATTGAGATGGCCAAAATCGATGGTAGGCAGGATGCGGTCATCCACACCGCATAAGGTCATCACTTCTTCCAAAGACCCGAGTTGATTGATCTTACCCATGGTCTCGGGGCAGAGAATTAAATCACCATACCCTTCCGCATCAAAGGCTTCTACCGCTTTTTGCAGAGTATCCACCGCCAAGGCGGTCGCCTCTTCCCTGCTGATTTTGGCGCAGGAGCCGGAATGGAAGATGATGCGCTCGGCACCGATCTTTTTGGCAAGGGCGGCGCTTTCCAAAAGATAGCGGATGCTCCCCTGCCGCTTTTCTTCTTCCAGAGAAGACATCGAGATATAATAAGGCGCGTGGATGGAAAGGGCAATACCGTATTTCTCTGCTTCGGCACGTAATTGCTTGGCAACCGCATCGTTCATTCGGACACCGCGCCCACATTCCACTTCATAGGCGGTCAGCCCGATCTTATTTAAAAAGGCAGGCATCTGCGCGCTATTCTTATTTCCTTCGGCTTTAAACCATTCGCAGTTACCACCCGGCCCGAATCGAATCATTTTCTTGCATCCTTTCTGCGTTTGAGATTAACGATAGGAATCTCCAATGCTCGTTTGATTTTAAATAAAAGCGTCTCTTTTTTATCGATGGGGTCCACCAGAACGGTGATCATCCCAAGGCAGTTTCCGCCCAGCATATCAGTATAGATCTGATCACCTACCAAGGCGATCTCCTTGCATTTCAAGCCAAATTCCTTGCGAATCTTCCAAAGGGCAAAACCCAACGGCTTGCAGGCACGATGATAGGCAGAAATGCCTAACCCTTCGGCAAAGGTGCCGACCCGCTCCTTGTTGTTGTTGGATGCGATGGCAAAGGCAATGCCTTGCTCCCGCAACCGTTCAAACAACACAAGGTTTTCTTCCGTCGGCTTCGCCGCGCGAAAACCCACCAAGGTATTATCAATATCAAAAATGATGCCCCGAATTCCGTTTTCTTTCAAAAACTCTTCGGTCAACGCCGAAACATCGGGGATCAAAAACTGCGGCAATAAAAGCATTAGGCTCTCCTTTAAATTCTATATTGAATTCATTATAACAAAATTCAATAATCATTACAAGATTAAACACAGAAAAACCGCTCAAATTGAGATGATTTAATTCTCAAAATTAAAACCGTTCAAATTGGATGCAGATTTTCGTTTCTTTCATCCTTCGGCTATATAATGATATGCCGAAGGTGAAAAAACGGAAAAGACATAAAAAAGAACCTGCCAAAGCAGGTTCTTTCCTTATATTGTCGGTCTGCGCCAATTTCAACGGTTGTGCATCAATCTTTTAATTCTACGATTGTTATGCCCGAGTCTCCTTCGCCGTAGGCTCCCAGCCGGAACGACTTGACCAAGGGATGGG
>CALGEL010000062.1 GCA_937881855.1 uncultured Clostridia bacterium
CTGCTACTAAAGCACCAAGCATTAATACTTCGTCGTCAACTGCTATTGCAATCATTGTTCTACCTCCTTGGGAATCGTTATCAAAACCTTGGTTCCAACACCTTCTGTACTTTCAATTTCCAGTGTGCCATTTACCATCGCCTTTAATCTTCCACGAATATTACGGATTCCCACGTGTTTTCTTTCGTCAAGCAGTACATCCGTATCAAATCCCACACCATCATCCTCTACCGAAACACAGTAATGATTATCGGTCTCATAGGAAACTACACGGATTGTGCCGCCTTTTTGTAATTTCATAAGTCCATGCTTGATCGCATTTTCCACAATCGGCTGAATGGTAAGTGCAGGAATATGAAAATCGTCTGAATTCATTTCAAAGGAGAATGTCATATCAGGAAAACGCACGTTTTCAATACTGATATAATGGCGTACGTGCTCCATTTCCTGTGACATTAAAATAGGTTTAGGATTATCCAGTTCTCCGAAATTTCCACGCAAATATTTCGCAAAGTTATGAACAAGTTCTCCTGCCTTCCCGGGATCGATGCTGCAAAGCTGTTCAATGCTCCCCAAGGTGTTATAAATGAAGTGGGGACGGATCTGGCTCATCATAGTGGACACTCTGCTTTCGGTAAGCTGAGCATTTAATACGATTTTCTCTGTTTCCAATTCTTTTGCTTTGGCAAGAGCGTTGATGCTGCTTGGTATAACTTTAAGCACAGCAACCATTGCGGCGATAAAGAAAACAATAAAAATATATTTAGACGCAAGTCCGCCCTTCCATAATCCAAGGTCTGTCATAATAACATCAACGCCGAAAGAGATAAGCGGCAATAACAAACCGATATAAAGCCAGCGTTCTTTTTCTTTTGTAACAAAGAACTCCCGTATAAGGCAACCAAGCAGAATGATGTTTGCAAGAATTTGCGCAGCAGCCCAGTAAAGCCACAAATCATAAAACAACATATCCGTTAAGATAGGCAATACAAAAAGCACTGCGTTAACAAAACCGAGAAGAACAACGGTGATCATACCAATCGTTTTCGTACCTTTCAGAAAGTGCACAAGCGCAATATACAGGAAGAACATATAGAACATCATTGAGCAGCCCAAAATCGTCGTATTGGATACAACGGATTCGCTCCAGAAGGAAACGCCGTCTGCACTGTAAGACAGGTATGTGCCGGCGAACAAAATTACGATACCGAACAACCAAAGAAGCTTACTGTTTTTTATGTGTATCAGTGTTGAGAACAAAGCAGTTCCCAAAACGATAAGAGAAACGATAGCAAACAGCAGACCGATATCTCTTTGAGTTTTTCCACTTTCAAGAGCTCCTTTTTCAAACTCAATATCCGTCCATAAAGCCGTGCTTGAAAGCATCTCGTCGATGGCGGTTTCGTTACCAAAACTATGGGGATTATGAATCAGGATCTCGATCAGCTCTTCGCTTCCGCTTGTAAGCGCATAAGCAGTCCAATCCTCGTGACAAGCAGAATCTCCATATAGAGGATTTTCTACATCGATTATGAAGGGTTCGTTTTCACCCTCATAAAACGTCAGATTAATATGATTTGTATAAAGAGCAATCGGAATACTGTCACTGTAAATACCAACATACTCACCATCGGGTGCCATCATATGAAAATTGCCACGCAGAGTTACGTCTCCTTCGGTAGAAGAAATGTGTTTTCCTTTTTCAATTTTCTGCCACTCCCCGTCGGCAATACGGTACTCACCGTCAAAATATACCCCGGCCACCAACGCAGGCTCTGCTTGCATACTATTTGCATTGCCGTACCACAGCAAAAGAACGGCCGTGAACACTAACAACAGTATCCCAACAATCGCCAGTGTTGTCGCTTTTAAAAATCTCGACTTGGTTTCTTTTTTGCTCATTATTTCAACTCCTTAAACTGCTCATTTGTTATTTAACTTCGCTTTCTTGCAAAACGATTTCTGCAATATCGCCAATGTCACAATTCAAAGCGCGGCAAATACGAACAAGAACATCGGTATTGACATTTTCATTCTTGCCCATTTTTGTTACAGAAGATTGGCTTATGCCAGAAAGAGCCACTAGGTCTTTCTTTTTCATTTCTCTATCAATGAGTAGCTTCCAAAGTTTTTTATAACTGATAGCCATTTGTATCTAACCTCCATTATTACGGTGTTTCAAACGTTTTTGTTTATTCTACCACAAAAATGTTGCGTTTGCAATGTTTTATGGCCTTTTAGTCACAAATAGCAAAACGGCGACAGAGAGAAGATAATCTCTTTGCCGCCGTTTTCGGTTAATTGTAAATTATATCGTGGTTTATTATTTCAGTAGCTCTTTGACGGATATTATTCATCTTGCCAACCCACTCGATTTGATTATCCGCTTTGAGTTGTTCGGAAACACCTTCTTGAATAGCCATCCTTTTAACCAACTCAGAGAACATTTCTTCAGCATCTCGGTCAATTTGTAGCAGATAATCATATAGCGTATGCTCGCGAATCATTTTGTTGAAGAATGGTTTACAACACTTTTGAATGTACTTCAGATGTCGCTGATCCCATAGGCCAATAGGCTCGCGTTCAGGCTCATCCTCACCGGCGACGACATAATAATCACCGCATAGTTCATACTTAAGCCCCGTTCTTTCGTCAGTAAGGTATCTTGATAATTGTTCCATTATTAAGCCTCCTTATAAATCACTTTAAGTTTCTTTTGTTTCGAGTGGATAACCTTCAAAAGAACTTCATCCAACGCTTCGGTACATTTACCATTCTCAATGAGTGAATTTCGCATTTCATTCATACAGTTTACAACGACTCTGCGTTCGAAATCATCCAATGCGATATAATATTTCTTATCCTTCATATTACTCACTCCTTTAAAAAATCCACAAATGGTGCCTCTTCAGAAAGAAAAGTGTCGTAAGTGAAATTGGCTCCAAGTCGAAATCCCATTATAAAGCTATCAAGATTGGATTCACTATTTACTACATCCCACGCATTGACGAACTCAAGAAATCTCTTTTTGCTTTCACCCGAAAGATTCTCTGTCAGATAGTCTTCATTGAGCATCAACACTTCCATTTGCTTCTGAACCGTCTTGTTCTGCATTGTACTACGGGCCTGTGGATCTAGATTGCCGTAGTAGAATTCCTCAATAAACTTACCCATAAAATAACCTCCTTTAAGTTTCTACCATAATTGTACTTAAAGAAGGCTCAACAGTCGAATGTACGGATAAAAATAGAAAAAGGGCAAGAAAAAAGAGAGAAGCCGAAACTTCTCTCAATTCTCTTGCCCTCAATGCTCGTACCTTTAGGAAACTGTCCTTAAGTGTACGACGCATTCGACTTGCTCTTATTTTTATGGCTCCCCCTGTTGGACTCGAACCAACAGAAAAACCTTGCTTAGAAGATAGTAAGTAATCGCAGATACATCATCAAGCCCTTTGCGGTGACCCGAAATTTTCGGTCGGTCAGCGGAGTGCCCGCCCAAAATTCCGACCGCGGCAGCCGAACATCTCCGCCTTCATCGTCCCGTTTGTAACATCAAAAAATTCATCGCGAAAATCGCTCGATATTTTTTGTGTTACGGCACCTGCTAACCTGCTCCCTTCATCTGCCACAGGCAGCGGTCGCAGTCGCAACCACCGGCAGCGGCGGAGAAATTCGACCACCGACTGCCCTTACGGGCAATTGGTGAGACAACGCAGAAATTAACCGCAGGGTCGTTGGTTCGAAAAAACGAGAAAGGGATAAAAATAAGAGCAAGTCTTTCGACTTGCTCTTATTTTTATGGCTCCCCCTGTTGGACTCGAACCAACGACCCTGCGGTTAACAGCCGCATGCTCTACCGACTGAGCTAAGGAGGAATATCTTGGTGACCCCTGGGAGAATCGAACTCCCGATTTCAGCGTGAGAGGCTGACGTCTTAGCCGCTTGACCAAGGGGCCTCATTTTTCGTGCTTGATTATTATAACCTCTTATGGTTGGATTGTCAATACATTTTTTAAAAAATCATACGTTTTTTTCAAATATATGAATACCATTGATTTATTTCTTTCTTTATATTACAATGAATTTAATAAAAAAGGAGTTGTTTTTTATGAAGATTAACCGCATCTGTCCCAAATGCCAATCTAATGAAATTCTTCGTTTTGACGGCTATACCGGTGCCTACGGTACAGGCAATAACCTTATGACCGGCAACACCATTTTCTCCACCGTCAATGTCAACCGATACATCTGCTGTCGGTGTGGGTACACCGAAGAATGGATCGACCGAGAAGATCTGGAAAAGATCAAGAACAGCAAACGAGCCAAAAAATAACAATTCCACCGCCGCCTTCACAGGTGGCGGTGCTTTTCTTTAAAAAGAGCAATTTTCGACAAAAATAACCAAAATCAGGGATTGAAGGGGATTTTCATCTATGCTATAATGATTTCATTATTTAAAAAGGGGGAAGCGGCAAGTGGCATATTCGGTTGTGATCGTCTATACAGACCAAGCAGAAGCGGCGCAAGATGCCTGCCGCTTTACCGCTTATGGATGCAAGGTCTGCGCCGTTGGAGCCAATGGAAAGGATGCCTTGGAGCTTGCCCGCCTGCATCGACCCGATGTCTTGATTTTGGACCCCTTTCTTCCCTATCTCAACGGCGATGAAATTGCCGATCGTTTGGAGCAGGAAGGGTTTGATACGATGGTCAAGATTGCCATCAGCGACCAAAAGAGCGACCATATGGCCGAGCGGTTTTTATCAAACGGCGGTGATCTCTTTTTAGTGCGACCGCTGGACTATGCCTACTGCCTCAAACGCATCGAAAAATTCAAGCTGATGCGGGAGCGAAAATCCTGCTTTGATCTGGCGGAATCCCCCAAGCGCGCCGCCATTCGCCGCCTGCAAATCCGCCTTAATATGCCCATCTCCATCACCGGCTTTTTATATCTTCAAGAGTCGGTGTTGCTGGCGATGGAAGACCCGCAGGCACTGCACCGAATGACCACGGTGCTCTATCCTTGCGTTGCTTTGCAATTTCAAACCAGCAGTAAAAATGTGGAGCGGTGCATTCGAAACGCAGTGGAAAAAACCTTTGAGCAGGGCGATCTTTCTATGCTGCAACGCTATTTTCCACACTTTTTGGGCAATAAAAACGGCAAGCCCAACAACAAAGAATTTATAGGCTATCTTGTCGAGCTTGCCAAGGATCAATTATTTGATCTAAAACAATAATTATTTTTGATTTTCATAATATCTAATAAACAATCTTTAAGTCGGTCAAATGGGATGAGATTTTCGTTTTCTCTTAACGATGGCGTATGTCGATACGGCGAGGGAAGAAAAACGGAAAGATCGCCCATTTCACCGACTTTTTTAGCAGGTTTGGAGAAATAAGTCGAATAATTTCTTTCCATTCTCCATTCGTTCCGGATGAAACTGCACTCCCAATACTGCCATTCGTTCGTGCCAAAAGGCTTCGACCACCCCATCGGACGACCAAGCAGCAGGGCGTAAGCCCCGCCCAAGGCGGTCGACGCCTTGGTGGTGGCTGCTATTGGCGGAAAATTTGCGCCCATAAAGGTTTTTGAGATACCCTTCCGCAAGCAGGTCGTGCCAAAGCTCCTCCCCCACCCCTTGATGCAGTTGGGCGGTGGGCAAATGTTGGGTCAGTGTTCCGCCGAAGGCGATATTCAAAATCTGCATTCCGCGGCAGATGCCCAAAATGGGCTTTTGCGCCTTCAAAAAGGAATGAATGCAGGAAAGCTCCTGTCGATCCCGCATCGGCTCAATGCCGTAGCTGCCCCGATTTTCTTGTCCGTATAGAGCGGGGTCGGGGTCTCCGCCCCCGCAAAGCACCAAACCATCAAACTCTTCCGCTTCCCATTCCCCTTGCGCCACTTTGGGAGACGCCCCCAAATCCTGCAACACCTTAATGTAGTTCACCGGCAATTTCTTGCCGGCGAGCAATAAAATCTTTTTCATAGCATCCTCCTGTTTTTTATTAAAACTTATGCTACGAAAACCAATTTTATTACTTGTCCAAAGTTTTGGGGCTCATTACGAAAAAGACCTGCTTTTCCGAACGCTCGGTAAACATTTCGTCGGCCTTGACCTTGGTATTCCATTGGGAATCGGCTTTGGATTTCAGCGTAGTCATAAAGGTTTCGGCATCGGTATTATCGTCCAGCGTAAAGATATAAGCCAAAAACGGAACATCTTCCGTCTTGGCTTCGATCATGACACCTTCTTTAAAGCCGGTGATTTCGGCATCGCCAAAGCCCTTCAATTTACCGGGCTGAACATCGGTGGTGGCATGGTCGAAGGTCAGATAATCGCCCTTAAACAATTCATCGGCCATCGCCCGCGCACCCATCATCTTTTCGGGGTTGAGCAAGGCTTTAAAATCGTCTGCCAAGCGTTGACCGATGGTTTTGACAGGGTTTTGGTTGTTGTTCCCATTGTTATCGGTGGTACCATTATTGTTGGTCGTACCGCCATCCATCAGGCCGGGATTTTCGGTGGCATCCCCCTTCAAATTGCCCTTGCCTGCGCAGGCGGCGCAACTGATCAGCAACACACCCGCCATCAACCAAACAAACACTTTTTTCATTTTCATTTCTCCTTTCAAAAAATTGAGCTTTTGAAACTCTTTTCTATTTTGCCCCAAGAAAACAAAATTCCACCGCAATCGCGGAGGAATTTTTTTGAAATTTTTAATTTACTTTTAAATAATAATGAAAACTTAATATGACATCTTTTTTTCTTTGTGCCAAATCTACTCTATTAGCCTTTACAAACAGTTCTTCCAACTGCTTTTTACCATTATCCACAAAAAAATGATCGGTCAAAAACAGTTCAATCCACAAAAACGGCCTACGCTCTGTTATTTCTATTCCCTGCTCGTAGCTTTCAGAAAAATGAATTGCCACCTGCATTAACCGTTCCCACTCTTTTTGATCGATCGTTTTATTTTCGCTATTTTGTACCTCTGCGATTCGTTCTCGAAGCGGAAATCTTTTGGTATATATTATCCTTTCCATGCTATATTCGCCTCCTTTGCACTTATATAGGTGCATATTTAAGATAGCATATCGCTATAATAAAGTCAAGAAATGCTCTTAAATGAGTGCAAAGGAGGCGCAGTATGAATCCGAAAATTGAAAAGAAAATTGGCGAGCGCATCCGCACCTTGCGGGAGCAAGCGGGGCTGACGCAAGAGCAGGTTGCAGCGCAATTGCAGGTACGCGGCTGCGATATTACCCGCAGCGCTCTGGCCAAAATCGAGGTTGGTCAACGGCATCTTTATCCCGATGAAATCTTACTGTTGAAAGAAATTTTACACATCACATTCGATGAACTTTTCAAAATATAAAAGGATTTGTTTCATTAAAAAAAGACTACCATTCGGTAGTCTTTTTTCTTTGGTGCACCTTCA
>CALGEL010000063.1 GCA_937881855.1 uncultured Clostridia bacterium
GGGAAGCCATGCATCCTCACTCTTCCGCACCTCAAAAGGCGCATCCCGGCAGTCAGGACTCCCTGCCCGACCTCAGTCGCACCGTCCTTCCAGACGTGTTTGCCAGCCGCAAGGCTCGCATCCAAGATGTAGACGGCATGTCCTGCCTCATCAATGAGTTCGCCGCCGCACGCATCATGCTTGCACGCGGCCCGCTCTACCTGTACCAGAACATTCAGGACTACCGCGTCATCACTGCCGAAATAGACGGGCACGAAGCCGTCATCGCCTGCGGCGGCCTGCATGTGCTGTGGGAAGATCTGGCCGAAGTGCGCTCCGTGGCCGTGCATCCGGGCCTGCACCGTTCCGGCCTTGGCCGCATCATGGTGCGCGACCTCATCGAAGACGCCCGCACGCTGGGCGCAGGCCGCGTGTTCACCTTCACGCTGGCCCCGGAATTCTTCTCCTCCCTTGGCTTCACGACTGTTGACCGCGACACCCTTTCCCCCGTCGTGTGGGCCGAATGCAGCAAGTGCCCCAAATTCTATAAATGCGACGAAGTGGGCATGATGCTCCATTTCTAACGCCCAGGAGTCTGACATGATCCTCAAGAACCGCGACTTCCTCAAAATAGCCGACTTCACCCGCGAAGAGCTGGCCCACCTGCTCGACCTTGCCGCCCGCCTCAAGGCCCTGCGCAAAGCCGGCCAGGAACCCAAGTTCCTCATGGGAAAGAACATCGCCCTCATATTTGAAAAGACAAGCACACGCACTCGTTGTAGTTTTGAAGTTGCCGCATACGACCTTGGTATGCATGTAACATATCTTGACCCAACAGGCTCACAAATCGGCAAAAAAGAAAGCATTGCCGATACCGCTCGTGTTTTGGGCAGAATTTATGACGGTATTGAATATCGTGGTTTTGGTCAGGAAATTGTGGAAGACTTGGCAAAGTATGCCGGCGTCCCTGTCTGGA
Organism: uncultured Clostridia bacterium; assembly: GCA_937881855.1. Lineage (GTDB taxonomy): Bacteria > Bacillota > Clostridia > Oscillospirales > QAKW01 > QAKW01. Next base: position 956 of record CALGEL010000063.1, read on the forward strand.
ACGGTTTGACCAATGAATTTCATCCCACCCAGATCTTAGCCGATTTTCTCACCATTCGGGAGCATTTCGGTACCCTTAAAGGCATCAAATTGGTGTATTTCGGGGATGCCCGCTATAATATGGGTAATTCTTTGATGGTCGGCGCGGCAAAGATGGGGTTGCATTTCGTCGCCGCCGCTCCCAAAGCCTATTGGCCCGATGCCAAGCTCATCGAAGAATGTCAAAAGATCGCCGCCGAAACCGGCGCAGTTTTGGAATTTGAAGAAGACCCCAAGGTTGCCGCCAAGGGTGCCGATGTGCTTTATACCGATGTCTGGGTCTCTATGGGCGAGCCTGCGGAAGTTTGGGAAGAGCGAATTAATGCGCTCAGCCCCTATCAAATCAATGCTGAATTGATGCAGATTGCAGGGGAGAAAGCGGTCTTTATGCACTGCCTGCCCGCCTTCCATGATCTTAAAACCACTGTTGGCAAGGAGATCAGCGAAAAGTTCGGTATTTCTGAAATGGAAGTGACCGACGAAGTCTTTGAAAGTGCGCAATCCATCGTCTTCGACGAAGCGGAAAATCGAATGCACACCATTAAAGCGGTCATCGCCGCAACGATATAAAATTAAAAATCCGTGTGCTTCAAGCACACGGATTTTTCTGTTATCTGGTCTTATTACTGATCAACTGCGGATAGATAAGAATTTTAAAGAGATAGCCAAGGCTTTGAACGAAAAGGATCATCGCCACAACAAAATGCATCCCCAGATAATCATCCACCGGTTTGAGCAGGGATGCCACACCCGAGAGAATTTCAATAGCACCCACAATGCAGAACCGATGCCAACCGTAGTAGCGGTGGGAACGCAGTTCCCAGGATTCGATCAGCTTCAATACACCGCAGACCAATTCCCAAATGCCAAAGAAGAATGGAATGGTCTTGGCTTCGATCATCGTATTGAAAAGCAGAAAGATGGAAAGAAATGCGGTAATCATTCCATCCGCCAAAAGCAGAATGGAGCCGTGGATAATATCGTGCTTGCGGTGGAAGATAAATATATTGATATTTCCCGCCAGCAACATCGCAAGCCCCAAGGGGATGGCGATAGCGGCCAAATCTTTATGCCCATCCAAGGCGGTAAGCAGGGCGGCGGACAGCATCAGCAGACCCGCAATCGCCCATAGAATTTGCGCCCAATAAATTTTCACTTTTCCTATGGTCATCGTATCAATCCTTTGAAAATTAAAATGTTGGTGAAATTATACCATAGTAATTTAAAAATTGCAAATAAAGTTAAGATTGACACACTCTTTTTAAAGTGCTAAACTTTTGTATAAAAGGAGAATAAAGAATGGCTATCTATCAATCTATGGACCAACTGATCGGAAATACACCGCTGTTGGAGCTTTGTAATCTGCAAAAAGAATTCGGCTTCAAAGCAAAAATATATGCAAAATTAGAAGGGTTTAATCCCGCAGGCTCGGTAAAGGATCGGGTGGCATTATCGATGATCCAAACCGCCGAAATGCGCGGCGAACTGAATAAAAATTCGGTCATCATCGAGCCCACCAGCGGCAATACCGGAATCGGTATCGCTGCGGTTTGCGCGGCAAGGGGCTATCGTGCTGTCATTGTGATGCCCGATAGTATGTCGGTGGAGCGGCAAAAACTCATGACCGCTTATGGTGCAGAATTGGTGCTTACCCCCGGTGCCGAAGGGATGAAGGGCGCCATCGCCAAGGCGGAAAGCTTAGTCAAAGAAACCGAAGGCGCCATCTTGGCAGGGCAGTTCATCAACCCCGCCAATCCCGCCGCCCATTATACCACCACCGGCCCCGAACTCTATCGGGATACCGAAGGGGAGATGGATTATTTCATTGCCGGTGTGGGCACCGGCGGTACCATTACCGGTACCGGTAAATTTTTAAAAGAGAAGATTTCTTCTTTGCGGGTCATTGCGGCAGAACCCGCCGATTCGGCGGTTCTTTCGGGCAAGGAAGCAGGTGCTCATAAGTTGCAGGGCATCGGTGCAGGTTTTGTCCCCGCTGTTTTGGATACCAAGGTTTATGATGAGATCCTTCCCATCACCACCGAGCAGGCCTATCAAGCGGCGCGGTTGATGGCAAGAAAGGAAGGGCTTTTGGTGGGCATCTCGTCGGGAGCCGCGTTGGCGGCGGCGTTGACGGTTGCCAACCGTCCCGAAGCAAAAGGTAAAACCATCGTTGTCCTTTTACCCGATACCGGCGACCGTTACCTTTCTACCGATTTATTTTAACTATTTACAATAACTTAAAATAAATATATAATACTAATTTAGAGAAACAAATGAGAGAAGGAACAAAGATGAAAATCAGAATCGGCATTGTTGGCTACGGAAATTTAGGCAAAGGTACCGAATGTGCGGTATCGGCTGCGGAAGATATGGAGTTGGTGGCGATCTTTACACGCCGTGATCCTGCGGGCATTCAATCGGTCAGCGGTGCGCCTGTTCATCAGATCGAAAAGGCCTTTGAAATGAAGGACCAAATCGATGTGATGGTGCTTTGCGGCGGCAGTGCCAAAGACCTGCCGGAGCAGACTCCGATGATGGCGGCTCATTTCAATGTAATTGATAGTTTTGATACCCATGCGAAAATCCCCGAGCATTTTGCGGCGGTGGATGCTGTCTGCAATCAAAGCGGCAAAGTTGCGGTCATTTCGGTGGGTTGGGATCCGGGAATGTTCTCGCTGAACCGCTTATATGGGCAAGCCATTCTGCCCCAAGGAAAAGACTATACCTTCTGGGGCAAGGGTGTCAGCCAAGGGCATTCCGATGCCATTCGCCGTATCGATGGGGTGCAGGACGCCCGCCAATATACCATTCCTGTGGACTCTGCATTGGAGCAGGTGCGTGGCGGTGAAAATCCCGAACTGACCACCCGCGAAAAGCATACCCGCGAATGTTTCGTTGTGGCAAAAGAAGGTGCAGACTTAAAGGCAATCGAGCAAGCAATCGTGACGATGCCGAACTATTTTGCTGATTATGATACCACCGTCCATTTTATTTCGCAGGAAGAATTGGACCGCGACCATAAAGGCATTCCCCACGGCGGCAAAGTGTTCCGAACAGGCAAAACCGGCTGGGATGGGGAACATACCCATATTATTGAATACAGTCTGAAATTAGATTCCAATCCCGAGTTTACTTCCAGCGTATTGGTGGCGTATGCCCGCGCGGCTTATCGGCTCAATCAAAAAGGGGAGCAGGGCTGTAAAACTGTCTTTGATATTGCCCCTGCAATGTTGCATCCCGCCGATCCTTTCGATCTGCGTAAGAATCTGCTTTGATTATCAAAAAAATCTTGCAATTTTCATCGCAATATGTTATCCTAAATCTGTTCGATAAAAGGGAGTAGCTAGCAGCGAATGCTGTAGTTTCGGCGTCAATCCGGTTTTAATACCCGCCGCTTCTTTAAAAAGCAAGACTTTTATCGCGGTATATCCCCGCGATAAAAGTCTTTTTTTATGAAATTAGAAATAAGGAGAGAAAAAAGATGAACATTCTTTGGGAAAACCTTGCCAGATTTGAAATCGGCAACCTTATTATGATCTTAATCGGTTGCGTTTTGGTCTATCTGGCGATCAAAAAGGAAATGGAACCCACCCTGCTTTTGCCGATGGGCTTTGGTACCATTCTGGTCAACGTTCCTTTGGCAGACGTTATTACAGAGCATGGCGCATTGACCACATTGTATAACGCAGGTATTGCAAACGAACTGTTTCCGCTGTTGCTGTTTATCGGCATTGGTGCGATGATCGATTTCGGTCCCCTGCTTACCAATCCGAAGCTGATGCTGTTTGGCGCCGCTGCGCAGTTCGGTATCTTCTTTACCCTGTCGATGGCTGCGATGTTCTTCGGCGATAACGATGCCGCTTCCATTGCCATCATCGGCGCGGCCGACGGCCCCACATCTATCGCTGTTGCCAACACGTTGAAATCCGAATATGTCGGCGCGATCACCGTTGCCGCCTATTCCTATATGGCATTGGTACCCATCATTCAGCCGCCCGTAATTAAGGCGCTTACCACCAAAAAAGAGCGTATGATTCGTATGCCCTATGAGCAAAAGTCTGTTTCCAAGCTCACCCGTATTTTGTTCCCCATCATCATCACCATCGTGGTTTCCGCCATCGTTCCGCAGGCGACTGCGCTGATCGGCTTTTTGATGTTTGGTAACCTGATCCGCGAGTGCGGCGTTCTGGATTCCCTTTCCGAAACCGCTCAAAAGGTGCTTGCCAACCTGATCACCATCTTTTTGGGCATCTCGGTCGCCTTCAATATGACCGCCGAGAAGTTCTTAAAGCCCGCCACTCTGCTGATTATGTTCCTGGGTCTGATCGCATTTATTGTCGATACCGCAGGCGGTGTTCTCTTCGCAAAATTCTTGAACCTGTTCTTGAAAAAGAAGATCAACCCGATGATCGGCGCTGCCGGTATTTCGGCATTCCCGATGTCCGGTCGTATTGTCCATAAGATGGGCTTGCAGGAAGATCCTCAGAACTTCTTGTTGATGCATTCCATCGGTGTCAATGTTTCCGGTCAGATCGCTTCGGTTATCGCCGGCGGCATTATCCTGAATATGTTTGGTGCATAAGGGGGTAAAGAACAATGTTAGATATAATTAAAAATATGTTTTCCGGTTTGAATTTTGAGCCGATGCGTTTTGTTCAGATGCTGGATAAAATGGGCATCGGAATGTTGGTCATCTTTATCATCATCGGTGTGATTATCATCTCCACCTTGCTGATCAACAAGATTTTTTCTAAAAAGTAATAAAAAAGGCACTCTGTCGAGTGCCTTTTTTATATTGAAATATTTAGAAATATATAGTAAAATTAAACTGGAATTTATTATAAGCGGAGATAAACTATGGCTTTTATTGATCTAAAATTTTATAGTCGTATGCTTGGAATGCAGGCGGAAGCCTATGTGGTAATCCCCCAAAAGTCTACCGTTGGCGAGATCGGTATTGAAGGAAAGAGCGAAGAGAAAGCGTATAAGTGCTTATATCTCCTGCATGGGTTGAGCGATGACCATACCATTTGGATGCGTCGCACCTCCATCGAGCGGTATGCCACGAAGTATGGTATTTGTGTTGTGATGCCCTGCGGCGGAAGAAGTTTTTATACCGATATGAAATATGGCGCCAATTATTTTTCGTATATCACCGAAGAACTTCCCCAAATTATCGGTGAATTTTTGAAGGTTTCCGATCGGCGGGAAGATACCTATATTGCAGGTCTCTCGATGGGTGGTTATGGCGCATTGAAGGCGGCACTCAAACGCCCGGATGTATATTGCGCCGCCGCAGGCTTATCGTCGGTGGCAGATATCCATGGCGTGAAGGAGCGGTTTGCCGACCTGTTTAAAGCCATTTTCGGTGAAGATTTAGAGATCCCTGCGGAAGAAGACTTGCTCTCTCTGGCAGAAAAAACCAATGAAAATCCGTCAAAACCCCGCATTTTTATGGGCGTTGGAACGGAAGATCGGTTATATCAAGGAAATCGTTTGCTGAAAGAAAAAATTGAGCAGTTGGATTATGATTTTACCTATCGCGAATCCGCAGGCGCGCATAATTGGGATTTTTGGGATGAGTATATTCAATATGTCTTGGAATGGATGTTTGGTGAAGTAAAATGAACAACTGCCGTATCACAGTCATGAAAATGGCGCGGTATGATGATTTAATCGAAAAATTTGAAAACCCCATCGAGCACCCCTGCGATCTTAAAATGGGGCAGGTGTTTATCTCGGAAGAAGGAGAGAAACCCCAAGGGCTTTGCGATAGCGCTTGGGAGAGTATGGCCCCCTTTGTTTTGGAACTTGCCAAGGGCGGCGGAAACTTTTATGATGGCTGGATGAAGAACGAAAAATCCGCCATGATCTCTTGCAACGATGGTTTTCGACCGGTCAGCTTCTATATTGAAGTAATGGAGTGAGGTATTTATGAAAAAAATACGATTATCCACTTCCCATATTATTATGATCAGCTTTTTGGCGGCGATCTTTTTAGGGAGTTTGCTTTTGGCTTTGCCCATCAGTTCTGCCTCAGGTAATGCAGTGCCTTATATCGATGCATTGTTTACTGCCACCACCGCCACTTGTGTGACAGGCTTGGTCACCGTCCCGACCGTTACAACATGGAGTCTTTTTGGACAAATTGTTATCTTGATTTTAATTCAGATCGGCGGCTTAGGGATTGTGACAGTGATGGCATCCTTTGTGCTCCTTTTAAACCGCAAATTAGGTCTGAGCAATCGTGTTTTATTGCAGGATGCCTTTAATCTCAATTCTTTGGCGGGATTGAGTGCTTTTATCAAAAAAGTTTTGTTGGGCACTTTGCTGATTGAAGGCATTGGGGCGGTATTGTATCTTCCCGTCTTTGTCGCCGATTTCGGTTGGAAGGGGATTTGGATTTCTGTCTTTAATGCAGTTTCTGCATTTTGTAACGCAGGAATTGATATTTTGGCAGAAGATAGTCTTTGCCAATATGCAACCCATCCGCTCATCAATTTTGTGACCGGTGCATTGATTATTATTGCAGGGATCGGATTCATCGTTTGGTGGGATGTTCTTCGGGTATTGAAGGACTCCAAATTACGCCGCTGGCGTTATCTGACCTTGCATAGCAAAATCGCTTTAAGCGCCACTGCGGTGTTGATCTTTGGCGGTGCGCTGTTGATCTTTTTGTTTGAATTTAAAAATCCGCAAACTATTGGTGATCTTTCGCTGTTTGATAAGATTCAGGTTTCCCTCTTTCAATCTATAACCGCGCGAACGGCAGGTTTTGCAAGTGTTCCGCAGCAAAATCTCAGCGAAGGTGCATCCATCGTTTCTTGCGTATTGATGTTTATCGGAGGATCTCCCGTCGGAACAGCGGGCGGTATTAAAACGGTAACGGCGGCAGTTTTGATTGCGTCGGCCTTCTCGACAATTAAAAATAAAAATGAAACTGTGTTGTTCCATCGCCGCATTTCTCCCGAGTTTATCGGAAAGGCCTTGGCTGTTGTTGCGATGGCGATGATGATTGCCTTGTGTTCGGCGTTGCTTTTGTCGGCAACCATCGATGCATCGGCGTTGGATCTCTTTTATGAATCCATCAGCGCCACCGCTACCGTCGGTCTGACGCGCGGCATCACCCCACTTTTGAATTTATGGGGAAAACTAATTATTATTGCGACAATGTATTTGGGCAGAGTCGGCCCCATTTCCTTGGCGATCGCCTTTAATTTGCGTAAAAAAAGCTTGAATTTAATTCAAAATCCAACCGAGCAGATCAGCGTTGGTTGATAAGGAGAAAAAGTATGAGTAAGCATCAAAATTATGCCGTTTTCGGTATGGGAAGATATGGACGCTCTGTGGCCAAAGAATTGATTAAGAACGGAGCCGATGTTTTGGTGGTGGATATCAATGAATCGGTAATCAAAGGGCTGGTAGGGGAGTTTCCCATTTGCAAGTGCGCCGATGTAACAAACCCCGATGTGATCGAAGAATTGGATATTGGATCGATGGATAATGTCATCATTGCGATGGCAGGAAATTTGGAAGCCTCTGTAATGGCTGCAATGCTCTGTAAAGAAGTCGGTGTGCCGCGTGTTATTGTAAAATGCGCCAATGAAATGCATTGCCGCATTTTGAGTAAGGTTGGAGCAGATCAAGTGGTTGTCCCCGAATATGAATCAGGATCCCGCTTGGCTAAAAACCTGCTGAGCGCAGGATTTATCGACCTTGTGGATCTTTCAGAAGATGTTTCACTTTTGCATTTGGATGTTCGCTCCGAATGGGTCGGCAAAAATCTGATGGAATTGAACCTGCGCCAAAAATACGGAATTAACGTTGTTGCCTTTGATAAGGAAGGGAAAGTAAGCGCGGAGATCGACCCTCAACTTCCGTTGGAGCAGGGAATGCAGTTGATTATTATTGCCGATCCTGCCAAATTAAAGAAAATCAAATAAAAAATGCGCGATGCTTTGCATCGCGCATTTCTTTATCTTTTGAATTTAAAAGAACGGGACCAAGTTTGCGGAGATAAAATTGCAAGGATGGGGAAGATTTCCAATCGACCTGCCAACATATTAAAGCATAGAACAAATTTGGAAAAATCCGAAAAATCGAGAAAATTCTTGGTCGGGCCAACCGCTTCTAAGCCGGGGCCAATATTATTGATGGTGGCCGCAACCGCTGTGAAATTGGATGTAAAGTCGAGATTATCCAAGGAAATAAGCAAGATGGAAACGACAAAAACACCCAGATAAGCGGCCAAAAAAGTGTTGATCGAGCGCATGGTGCTATGCTCCACCACCTTATTTTCCAATCGCACCTTTTTGATTGCGCGGGGATGAATGATCCGCGCAATTTCATTGAAGAAAGATTTGATCAGAATAACAATACGAGAAACCTTGATGCCGCCGCCGGTACTTCCCGCGCAAGCGCCGATAAACATCAGCAGAACCAAAATAGTCTTGGCAAAAGAAGGGAAGAGATTGAAATCAACGGTGGAATATCCGGTCGTAGTTATAATGCTTCCCACTTGGAATAGGGAGTGGCGGAAGGCTTCTTCGGCAGTGTCAAATAAATGCAGTGTATTGATAAAGATTGCTGCGGTGGAAAGAGCAATAATGGTGGTATACCATTTGGATTCTTCGCAGCGAGCCGCCTGCCGAAAATGGCGCCGAATCGTCAAAAAGTAAACATTGAAGTTTACGCCGAAAAGGATCATAAATATGGCGATAACATATTGGCAAGCAGGGGAATAACTCGCAAGTCCCGAATTTAAAACTGCAAATCCGCCCGTTCCCGCTGTCCCGAGAGAAAGGGTAATGGCGTCAAAGATCGGCATCTTCAAACAAGCCAAAATCAGTATCTGGGCGAATGTCATCGCAGCATAAATAATATAAAGGATTTTGGAAGTATCGCGAATTTTCGGCACCATTTTGCCCACCTGCGGACCGGGGCTTTCTGCGCGCATTAAGTGTATGGTAGCGCCGCCGGTCAGCGGCAGAACCGAAAGGGCAAATACCAGAACACCCATTCCGCCGATCCAATGGGAAAAACTGCGCCAGAAAAGGGTGGCGTGGCTCATCGCTTCCACATCGGAAAGGATGGAAGCGCCGGTGGTGGTAAAGCCCGAAACCATTTCAAAGAACGCATCGGCAAAGCGGGGAATATCGCCGGAAAGGATAAAGGGAGCGCATCCGAAAAGGCTCAAAAAGATCCAGCATAGCGCCACCGATGTAAATCCTTCTTTGGCATAAAAGATCTGGTTTTTTGGCTTTTTAATGGTCATCAGTACGCCGATCAGGGCGGTGGCAACCGCGCAGATCAAATAGGCGATGGCTTCTTTTTCCCGATAGATCATTCCGGTAAAGGATGGGAGCAGCAAAAGAAGACCTTCAATGCGCAAGATATAACCGATAATATAAAATATAATTTGAAAATTCATAATATTATTCTAAAATATCCTTAAAGTCGTTCAGTTTGGTCTGCCCCGCAACAACGATGACACGGTCGCCCGGCTGAATGGTTGTATCACCGTCGGGGAGAATAAACCGCTTGCCGCGGTTAATTCCGCAGATGATAAGATTTTTCTTTAAATTCATTTTTCGCAGCGGAATGCCGATGCCCTGCGCATTCTGGCTGATATTAAATTCTGCCGCCTCCACCTTGCCGTCGAACAGGCGATAAAGGGTCTCGATATTGTTGCCCATCGCATTCTGCTTGGCGCGAACCAACTGCAGAATATGTTCGGTGGTGATGTCGTGTAATTGAATAATACTGTCGAGAGTCAAGTTTTCAGCTAATTCGGTGAAGATCGGCCGATCCACCTTGGTGATCACCTTGATGTCTGCCATCTCCTTGGCATAAAGGGAAAGCAACACATTTTCTTCATCGAACCCTGTAAGCGCAACAAAAGCATCGGTGGTGGCAATGCCTTCTTCCATCAGCAGATTTTTATCGGTGGCATCGCCGTGGATAATCATTGCATTGGGCAACAGCTCAGCCAATTCATTGCATCGCGCTTCATCCCGTTCGATGATTTTGACCGCGATGCGGGACTCCAAAAGGATCTGCGCCAGATAGAAAGCAATCGTTCCGCCGCCGACAATGATCGCGCTCTTGATGCTATGGGTATCATATTTGATTGTTTGGAAAAAGCGGTGCGCCTGCTTGGTCTCGATCATAATGGTGGCTTTATCGCCCGCCTTTAATTCAAACATACCGGAAGGAATGGTAAATTGGCCGTCCCGTTCGATGCAGCAGAAAAGAACATCGCTTTCCAGCTTGGTTCGAACATAGGTCAGGTTCTTTCCGTCCAAAATCGATCCTTCGGGAATCTTAAAGGTCAGCATTTCCGCTCTGCCGCGGGCAAAGGTGCTTACTTCGATGGCGGAAGGAAAGCGTAAAAGTTGCGAAATTTCCATCGCACCCGCAAATTCGGGGTTAATAACCATCGAAAGCCCAACCTGCTCTTTGATGAATTCTGTTTCTTTCAGATACATCGGATTGCGGATGCGGGCGATGGTGGAGCAATGATCGTTCTTTTTGGCAAAAAGGCTGCAAAGAAGGTTTTGCTCGTCCGACCCGGTGACAGCGATCAGCAGGTCGGCATCTTCAATTCCCGCTTCTGAAAGGGCGGAGTAGTTCATTCCGTTGCCCAGCAACCCCATGACATCGTTGTTGTTGCAGATGGTGGAGATGCGTTCGGCGTTGTAATCAATAATTGTAACATCGTGCCCCTCTTCGTTGAGAGAAGCGGCCAGGGTGGCGCCGGTCTTACCGCCGCCTACAATGATAATCTTCATAAATGATTCCTGTCTGAATGAAATATTCAGCGTACGAAAGGAGTACACCTATGGTTAGTTTACCATATTTATATAAAAAAAGCAACTGCCCGAAATTATCGGGCAGTTGCTTGTTCCATTCCAAGAAATCGGGTGTTATAAAATTCGGATTTATGCTGCAATTCTTCATCTAATTGCTCATATCCGTATTGTTCGGCCAGGGTTTTCTTTTCTGAAAAGAGATTGGTTCCCAGCCCCAAGCGATCCCCTTCGATCTCGGCTCCCATCGCCGCCAGCGTGGTGGGGAAGAAATCAAAGGTGGCAAATTGCCGATTGGTTTCCTGCTTTGGCTCCATCGGTGCATTGATGATGCAATTATAAACTGTGCGGGTATAGGTTTCATCAATATCTTCTAAAAAGATGGGGTCCATGGTCAGGTGATCGCCGCTGATAATAATGGTCGTATTCTCATAAAACGGCTGGGTCTTGATCCAATCAATAAACGCGTCGACTTTTTGCGCCGAGCAGGAAAGAACATTGGCATATTGCTCGTTGTGCGTCTGGGGGCAGTCGGGGCAAAGATAACCGTCGGGGAAATGGGTATCGGCGGTCAACATGGTGAAGTTGAAGGGCTTGCCGCCTTGCGCTAATTTGGTTAGTTCTTCTTTGGCAAACTCAAAAAGCTTGGCATCTTCAAAGCCCCACCATTCGCGGTAATCTTCCGGCAGGCGGCCTTCGGCTTTGAGAGAATTGATGTCGACAATATTATAGTTTCCATGCTCGGTGAAATAGGTCTCCCGACCGGCAAATTCCGCATCGCTTCCGATCAGCAGCGTTTGGGCATAGCCTTGTTTCTCTAAAATCTCACCCAAGGATGTAATGCCCGGAATGTAGGCATCTTCTCCGCCGTAGGTATCGGCATCCAAAGGAACTTTGACAATCATTCCCGAAGTCTGCGCCACCATCGCCGATGCGGTCCAGGTAGCACCGGTCAGGGCATAACTGCCGCCCAACCCGTCGGTGTTGGAAAAATGAATATTTTCTTTCGCCAGTGCAGAAAGTTGCGGAATCAGATCTTGGGTGATGGTCCCGCCTGCCTTGGGATCTGCAAAGGTGGTCTCCATCGATTCCAAAAAGATATAGATGAGATTTCGCTTGGTTTTTGGAAAGGTGATCTGAACCGTTTCGGGATCGGCATAATGTGTTTCAATAAAATCGGTCTCGGTGGTGGCTTTATGAATGTAGCTTGCCACCCGCAGCTCCAAGGCAAAAAAGAGTACGGAAATCGTCAGCATCCCCGCCGCCATCGGAATTGTATGACGCTTAAAAAAGGCGCAGATCTTTCCTTCGCAGAAGGTGGCGTATCGGCTGTACTTTTCCTTCCAACCGACCATTTTTCCTGCGATAATGCGCCAAAGGAAAAATTCGCCCGCGGTCAGTAAAATGCCAAATAGGATTACCCGCACATACGCGCTGTTCAGCAGGTCTTCATTGGCCCCCGCCCCAGAAGTTTTCATCTGATAAATGATTTGGTCCAATAAAATATGATCATATTTACTCAGCAACCATAAGGTAAAAAGAAAAAGCAGATTTCCGCCGAGCAGCAGGAACAATGCGATAATATGAGATTTTTTAAATTTGCGGTTGCTCAATGGCTATCTCCTTTGTAAAGTAATATACTCTTATTTTATAAGATGCCAAAAATACCGTCAACCTTTTTTGGCAAAATTTAATGTTTGTTAAAAATTTGTTATTGTTTCGACGAAAATAAAAAGGCACCTTCAAAAGGGTGCCTTTAAGGTATCAGCCTTTGTTTGGCGATGCTTCATCTTGTTTTACATTGAAACCAAAGATTTTGTAGGTATATTTATCCACTTGAAAGCCATCTTCGGCATCTAAATGCCCATCAATAAAGAAAGAATATCCTAATCCGTAGTAGTTTCCGGAGCCACCGTCATCGGCAGTAATGGGCGCAATACAGAATTTCGGTTTATCAAAACTTATGGCCACTTTGGCATAATCTGTGTACGCAATACTTCCCCAAACAAAAAATATAATAAGAACGGTAATAAGTGCGACAATACTTTTTTTCATAAACAGAGTCCCCCGAAAACCGAGTTTTATTGATTAAATTGTATCATATAAATATTTGAATTTCAAGGATTCAATATTAGAGCCGCCCGATGGGCGGCGGAAGACGTAGTAATAGGGGGGATGCGTTGCGCTCTCGGTTTTTGTCGACCGCTGCGGGCGGTGCCCGACAAAACCTTCGTGCTCCCGACTTCACAGTCCCCAAAACCTAACGCGGTTTTGGGGCTGTTTCGACGAACTATTTTGCATAAATGCAAAATAGTTCAAATCCCCGCATCTCTCCGCCAATAATAAAAGCACCCTCGAAAGGGTGCTTTTATTATTGGCGGAGAGAGGGGGATTCGAACCCCCGAACGGGTTTAAGCCGTTACACGATTTCCAATCGTGCGCCTTCGACCAGCTCAGCCATCTCTCCAAACTGCTTGAATAGTATATAATAAAAAAAATCAAAAGTCAAGCAATTTTTAAAAGAATTTAGCGAATTTCCGATCCGTCCTGCTTATAGAATGCCAATCGGCGCACCCGCTTGATTTTTGCGGGGATTTCCGCATTATTTAACCCCTCGGCAAGATAGTTGGGGCTCAAAGAACCCTCGTTCCCTGCCGCCAAAGTTGCCCAAAGCAGAACATTGCCGTTTTCTCCTTCGGTAGCGTGGATGGAACGAATAAACTCCGAAAGCAAAACTTCCTTTTCGGTACGTTTGGTCTTTTTCAATACTTTCAGCGGAGATTGGAATGCCTGCTCGATCTCGGCGGCAGAACGATCGGTCTCGATTTCAATTTTATAGGAAGCAAACCCAATCTCTTTGAAATGATCCTTGGGTTCATAGATTTCCAAGATCTTCAACGATTCGGGGAAGGCATCGATCAACGCTTGGGGATCCAATTCCGCCCCTTCCAAAAGCCGAAAATCAAAAAGCTCGCCTTCGCTTTCAAACCCCAACGAAAGCGGCTGAGCAAATACACAGTAGGGATGGGGGCTGAACCCGCCCTTGCTCCAATAGGGGATGCCGCTGCGGCGTAACGCCCGCAACACCACGCGATTGAGATCCAGATGGGAAAAATAGATGGCGGTATCTTCTTTGCAAAAACGTACCCTAATGTCTTTAAACATCGCATTTCCCTCCCATCATTTTGTTTGCGCCGCAACCGTTGCATTGCTCGGCGCAGTTGGGGGTGGTCTTGGCTTCATAACTGCGTTTGGCTTCGCGGATCAGATAGTTCTTGGAAACCCCGATGTCGATGAAATCCCAAGGCAGCAGCTCATCAAAATCCCGCTTGCGCAAGGAATAGAAGTTGCCGTCCACACCGCATTCTTCCATCGCTTCGATCCAGCGGTCATAACTGAAATGTTCGCTCCAAGCATCCAATTTTCCGCCCATAGCGGAAACCTTTTCCAGCACCGGCGCCAAGCGGCGATCGCCCCGCGCCAGAATGGCTTCGATCATCGAGGTGCGGCAATCGTGGCAGTTGACGGTGATCTGCTTGGAACGGACCTTATCCCAAAGGTATTGCTGCTTGCGGTTGGTCTCTTCGCGGCTATCCTGCGCTTCCCATTGGAATGGGGTAAAGGGCTTGGGGATAAAGGTGGCAACGCTGGCGGTGATTTTGATAAAGCGATTGCGCTTTTCTTTATCGGTATCGTAAAAATACCCGATAATCTTATCGGCAAGGGAACGGATGGCATCCAGATCCGCATCGGTTTCGGTGGGCAAGCCCATCATAAAATAAAGCTTGACCGAGGAGTTTCCGTTCTCAAAGGCGATGCGGCAACTACGCTCAATATCTTCTTCGGTAACATTTTTATTGATGACGTCCCGCATTCGCTGACTTCCCGCTTCGGGCGCAAATGTAAAGGTAGATTTCTTTACGCCTGTAATCTTCTCCGCCAGCTCTTTGGAAAAGTTATCGATCCGCAAAGAAGGGAGCGAAAGGTTGATCCCGCGGGGCTCGGTGTATTGGATCAGTTGATCCACCAGGTTTTCAATCTCGGGATAATCGCTGGAAGAAAGGGAGCAAAGGGAAAGTTGCTCATAGCCTGTTTTTTCCAGCAGGGCGCAGGCATCCTTGACTAAGGTATCGGCGCTTTTGCAACGAATGGGGCGGAAAAGCATTCCCGCCTGGCAGAAGCGGCAACCGCGAATGCAGCCGCGGAAAAGCTCGATGGTCACCCGATCGTGTACCGCTTCGGTGAAGGGGATGATCTGATCTTGGGGATAATAAACCTTGTCCAGTTCCTTAATAATACGTTTGCGGACAACAGCGGGAACACCCTCGCGGTTGGGGGTGAAGGTTGCCAAAGTGCCATCTTCATTATAGGTGGCATCGTAAAGGGAAGGAACATAAAATCCTTCCATCTGCGAAACTTCGAAAAGGAATTCTTCTCTGCTGAGATTTCTTGCGCGGGCATCCCGCAGTTTTTCGGTCAGTTCCGGCAAGGCTTCTTCGCCTTCGCCGATGCTGAAAATATCAAAGAAGGGAGCCAAGGGTTCGGGGTTATAGGCGCAGGGCCCCCCGCCGATCACGATCTGTTCCAATCCCTTGCGGTCCTTGGCATAAAGGGGAAGGTTGCCCAATTTCAACATATTGAGAACAGTGGGATAGCACATTTCATATTGCAAGGTGAATGCAACGATGTCGAACTCATCCAGCGGGGTGCGACTCTCCAAGGTATAAAGCTTAATGCCTTCCTTTTGCATCGCTTCTTCCATATCGGGCCAAGGCTGGAAGGCGCGCTCGCACCAAACCTTTTCCTGCTCGTTTAATGCTCCATATAAAATCCGCATTCCTAAATGGGACATGCCGATATCATAAATATCGGGGAAGCAGAAAGCCACTCGAATGTCCACCGATGCGGGATCCTTCATAATCTGCCCGATCTCGCCGCCCACATAGCGGGCAGGCTTCTGAACGCCCAGCAAGAGATCGCGCATTTGATCCAAATTATACGTCATTTCCGTTCTCCTTTAAAAGTCCGAGTAAATAAAAGCAAATAAACAGTAAAGAAATATTATATCCGCTCGCCAAAAATTGCCAAAAGGCCAAAGCCAAAAGCGGTAATATGAATAATAAGCCGATCCCTTGTAAAAGTGGTTGTTGCAGATGCAGGGGTAGCGCTTCAACCAAAACAGAGCGGAGCATCCGCCCGCCGTCCAAGGGGTAGATCGGTAATAAATTCATTAGCCCCAAGGATAAGTTGATATAAGAAAAGGTCCATTGCCGGAAGGTTGCAAAAAGAAAAGCAAGCGTAAGGCTGGTCAGCGGACCTGCAAATGCCGCCCAAAATTCATGGCGGTAGGAAAGGGCGCGAATGCCGATCCCAAACCCTTGTCCACCGCTTTGAAAGTTGCGGATGCCACCGCCCAAGAACCGAATGGTCAAAAGATGCCCGCCTTCGTGCAGGAGTGAAAAAAGCAACACCCAAAGGGGAGTAAAGGATCCTTCAATCAGCATATAGGCAAAAAGCAGCAATAATAAAAAGGGAGAGATCCGCAGTTTAATCATTCTGTTCCTTCAATGCATTGTCGACAATCGCTTGAACATCGACCGTCTCTTCGGATTCCTTTGGTGCGGTCAGCGATTGGGTCCAAGCCTGCACCGTTGCTTTTAGGTCGGCAAAAGGAAAATGCTTTTCCAACCAAGCGGGCTTGGTAGTGGCGAGATAAAAAATCCCTGCCGCCAAAAAGAGCAATACGATCAAAAAAGTAATCAATTTTGAACTTTTTTCTTTTCGGACTTGTTGCGCTTGTTGCTCACCTCTGCGTAGTTCTCGCAGAGAGTCTCTGGTGTATTCTTCCATTTCGTTCATCAACTCCTTTTTTAAAAGAGTATGAGAAATGGATAAGCATTAGAATAAGAACTCTTCGAAAAATTATATTAAACTTTGCCGCAAATGTCAATCAACTTGACATTTTAAAAAAGATTCTATATTATAATTAAGTCTATGCCCTCATAGTTAAATGGATATAATAAGCCCCTCCTAAGGGCTGGTTGTAGGTTCGATTCCTACTGGGGGTGCCAAACAAAACCGCTCTCCGTTCGGAGAGCGGTTTTGTTTGGCACTTTTTACATCGCCTGCATCTTGCAATTTATATAAAAATATAGTATAATTATTTGAAAACTATTTTAAAGGAAGAAACTCAATGAAAAGATTTAATCGAGACATTATGGATATTCTGGAATCGGTGGTAGTCGCGCTGGTGGCGGTAATGATCATCTTCACCTTGGTCTGCCGTATTTATGTTGTCGACGGACCTTCGATGAATTCCACCTTGGCCCATGGCGATCGCCTGCTGGTATCGCAATTATTGTATACCCCCAAGCAAGGCGACATTGTCTGCTTTGTGGCGGAAAACCATCAGCAAAAGGTGCTGGTTAAGCGTGTGATTGCGGTGGCAGGGCAGACGGTGGATATCACCCCCGATTATAAAGTATCGGTCAACGGAGAGGTATTAAACGAAACCTATATCGATCCGATCCGCGACCATTGCTTTGATTATTCCCATGATGCAGGCTGCACCCATCCCGCAGGGATTGAATTGCCCTATACCGTCAAGGAAGGGGAAGTCTTTGTTTTGGGTGATAACCGCGATAACAGTACCGATAGCCGCCAGCTCGGCGCAGTGGAAGAAAAATACTTGCTGGGCAAAATGCTGATCCGTATCTGGCCCAATACAGGAGTTGTGAAATAATGGGAAATCTTCAAATTCAATGGTATCCCGGTCATATGACCAAGACCAAACGCTATATCGAAAAAAATATCGGTATGGTGGATCTGGTGATCGAAGTGGCGGATGCGCGGGTGGTGCAAAGCAGCCGCAATCCCGATTTTGATCGGTTGCTCGCCAATAAAAAACGGCTGACGGTTCTGACCAAAAAGGACCTTGCCGATGAAAAGATCAATCAAAAGTGGGACGCCTATTTTAAGTCCATCGGTGTCCCTGTCTTATTTTTAAACAGTACCACAGGGCAGGGGGTATCGGACATTCTTCCTAAGGTGCGAGAGCTTTTGGCAGAACCGTTGGCGCGCGCCAAAGCCAAGGGAATGACCAAAACCATTCGCTTGATGATGTGTGGCGTTCCCAATTCCGGCAAAAGCACTTTGATCAACGCCCTTTGTAAACGCCGCGCCACCGAGGCGCAGGACCGCCCCGGTGTTACTCGTGGCGGCCAATGGGTTACCTTGCAAAGCGATGTGGAGCTTTTGGATACCCCCGGCATTTTATGGAATAAATTTGAAGATATGCAGCAGGGCATTCATCTGGCGTTGACCGGCGCGGTGAAGGATGATGTTGTCGATCGGGAAGGGTTGGCAATGGAATTGATCGAGATTTTGCAAAAAACCTACCCGCGTGAATTGGAAGCGCGGTATAAATTGCCTTGCATCGACGATATGGAACCGTTGGATATTTATGAAGAGATCTGCCGCAAGCGTGGATTTTTGCTCCGCGGCAACGATTTTGATTATACTCGGTGCGCCGCAGTGCTTTTGGATGAATTCCGCGGCGGAAAGATCGGCAGAATTTCCTTGGAGGAACCGCCCCATGCTTGATTATCGCTACGAAGAAGAATGCCGTAAGGCAGGCTATACCAATATTTGCGGTGTGGATGAAGCGGGCAGAGGTTGCCTTTGCGGGCCGGTCTGCGCGGCGGCGGTAATTTTACCGCCCGATTGGAATCATCCCGCGTTGAACGATTCTAAAAAATTATCCCCTAAAAAACGAGAACAACTTTTTGATGTAATTATCGAAAATGCGTTGGCCTATGCCATCGGCTGGGGCAGTGTGGAAGAGATCGATGAGATCAATATTTTGAATGCGGCGATGCTGGCAATGCGCCGCGCCATCGCCGATCTGCCGATCAAGGCGGATTTTGCGTTGGTGGACGGAAATATTGCAAGAGATTTTCCCATCCCTGCCAAGCCGATTATCGGCGGCGATGCTCTTTCGCCGTCTATCGCGGCGGCATCCATTTTGGCAAAAGTGTCCAGAGACCGCTTGTGCGAAGAGATGGATCGGGAGTATCCCGACTATAAGATCGGCGCCCATAAAGGCTATTGCACCAAGGTGCATCGAGAAGCTATTTTGCAATTCGGTCCCGCACCGATCCACCGTAAAACCTTTTTGAAAAAAATATTGGGGGAATAAAATGAAGATCTATGGATTAGGCTTAAAGGGAGAAGAAGTCGCTAAGCGTTATCTGCGCAAAAAAGGCTTCAAAATTCTCGATGCCAATTACCAATGCCGCTTCGGTGAGATCGACATTATTGCCCAAACGAAGGATACCATTGTTTTCTGCGAAGTCAAAACCCGCAGCGAAGGGATGCTGGCTGCGCCGCAGGAAAGCGTGGACTATTTTAAGCAGCAAAAAATAATCAAAACAGCGCAAATTTGGTTGCAGGCCAAGGGGGTCGATGATTGTCCGTTGCGCTTTGATGTCCTTGCTGTGACGATTGCAAAAGGAAAGGCGGAAATTGAGCATATCGAGAATGCCATTATGATTTAGGAGAAATATATTATGGAATTCTACGGTGATCTTCATTGCGATACGATATGGAAATGCTACCGCCACCAAAGCGATTTGGAGGATCCGACCTTGGAGGTGAAACGCCACCCGCCCTTTAAGCACTTGCAAACCTATGCGGTGTATATTCCGGACGGCACCAAGGACCCACACGAGTATTTTCTTGCCGCGCATACATATGGGGAAGAGGTGATGCGCCGCTATCCCGATATGCACCTTTGCTTTAATGGTAAAGAAATTGACGAGACTTTTGCGGCGGGAAAAACGCCGTACATTTATAGTGTGGAAGGCGGCGGATTTTTCGGCGAAGATATGCTGAAAAATGAGCAGATTGCTATCGATTTAAAAAAGCGGGGAGTGGCGTTTATCTCCCTTTGCTATAATAAAGGAAACCATCTTGCAGGCGGAATTGAAGTGGAATTTGGAATGAGCGCGCTTGGCAAAAAGGTGGCATTGATGCTGCGGGATATGGGGCTGACAGTGGATATTTCCCATCTCAACCATCGCTCTGCCGATCAAATGTTGGAACTATTGCCCGACCATGTGGTCGCCACCCATTCCAATTGCTATGCGCTCAAAGATCATCCCCGCAACCTGACCGACGGGCAGATCAAGGAACTGATCCATCGCAAAGGGCTAATGGGAGTAAATTTCTGCCATTATTTCCTGTCCGCGCCGGAAGATGCGAAAATTTTGGATTTAATCGACCATTTTCGCCATATTTTAAAGTTGGGCGGGGAGTCCATTGCCGCCATCGGCGGAGATTTCGACGGAATTTCCTGCACGCCTTCGGATCTGCCCGATCTCTACGCGGTCAAAGATCTGGGCTCCGCCTTGGAAAAGGAATTCGGCACCGCTCTTGCCGATCGTATTCTTTACGGAAATATGAAAGACTATATCGACCGAGTGTTATAAGTAAAACGCCGATGAAAATCGACGCTTATAAGGTGACAAGAGCGATCCGAATCTGCCTCAAAGCAGTATATTTCGGTGCTTTTTACTTATTTTTCTTTGATCGGCGGCAGCCGATCTGCATAAAAGATAGAGTAAAAATCCCTCGAAATCTCCTTGCTTTGAGGTCGAAGATTTTAAAAAGAGCGGATTTGCGCTCAAGCAAGGCATAAAACGCAGTCAATGCTGTCGCATTGGCGAGTATTTTAACGATGGGTGAGCGTAAATCCGCCTTTTTAAAACAAGGTTCTGATCACTCTTGTCACCTTAAGGAAGGATTTATCTTTCCTTATAGGTTTTGCAGAAGGTATCTGCGCTGCTGGTGCAACCGACACAGTTGCAAACTTCAATCTTTTCGGCGGTGCACTTATCACCCTTGGTGTGATAATGGCAGTTCTCTACCTTGCAGTCAACGCCTAAGTTTACAGGATTATTGTTCATAGTTTTCAAACTCTCCTTTCCGAGAGTTAGTATGAGCAGAAAAAGAACGAATATTCAAAAAAAGGAGGTGGCATTTTGGCAATCTATGTGTTGGGTGATCCCCATCTTTCGCTCTCCGGCGAAAAGCCGATGGATATTTTTGGCAATCGTTGGGCAAACCACACGCAAAAGATCAAAAACGCTTGGCGGCAGACCGTTCGCGAAGAAGATACGGTTGTTCTGGCGGGCGATATCAGCTGGGCGATGTCCTTAAAGGATGCCGAAGCCGATTTGGAATTTTTTCATAACCTGCCCGGCAAAAAGATTTTACTCAAAGGCAACCACGATTATTGGTGGGAAACGAGCGCCAAAATGAACCGCTTTTTTGAAGAACGAAAATGGGATGATTTTTTCATTCTGTTTAATAATTCTTATGAAGTTGAAGGTTTGACGCTCTGCGGAACGCGGGGCTGGGATGTGGATTGCTTTGATGAGCAGGCGCAAAAAATGCTGCCGCGGGAGATGCAGAGATTGGAACATTCTTTGGCATCGGCGCAGGGAAAAGGGGAGAAGGTTGTCTTTTTCCATCATCCACCCATCAGCGATGCCCATGATCCGTTCTTGCCGATTTTAAAGAAGTTTGGTGTCCACCGTGTCTATTATGGCCATCTCCACGGCGGCAAGGCAATCCATACCAAACCATTTTGTAAAAATGGTATCAAATATACCTTGATTTCGGCGGATGCATTGGGCTTCAAACCGCTGGAAATTGAGCAAAAAATGTCGAAAAAAGCAAAAATGCAGCAAATTTGCCAAAAAATCAAAGAAAATTGGATGAAAGTTCTCTCTCAATTTGGGAGTAAGTGTTGACTTTTTTTGGCATTGATTATAAAATAATAAAGTTATTAGGTAAAAATATGGAGGTACTAATAGGATGCAAGTTAAAGAAGTTAAAAAACTTGAAAACAGTCTGGTTGAACTTACCATCGAGGTAAAGGGCGAAGAATTTAAGAAGGCAGTCGATGCTGCGTTCAAAAAGAATATCGCAAAGATCACCGTCCCCGGCTTTAGAAAAGGAAAGGCTCCCCGCAAGGTTGTTGAGCGTTTGTATGGTGAAGGCGTTTTCTTTGAGGATGCTGTCAACGATCTGTATCCCGATGCTTATGATGCCGCTGTGAAGGAAGCAGACCTGAAGGTTGTAGCTCGCCCCGAGATCGAAATCACCGAGGTGGATGCCGAAGGTTTCAGCTTTAAAGCAATCGTAACTGTAAAGCCCGAAGTAACCGTTAAGGAATATAAAGGTTTAAAAGCCGCCAAAACTGTCTATACTGTATCTGCAGATGAAGTGAATGCAGAGTTGGAGCGTTTGCAGAAGCAGAACGAGCGCACCATCGTTGTCGAGCGTGAATCCAAGGATGGCGATACTGTCAATATCAACTTTGACGGTTCTGTCGATGGCGTTCATTTTGATGGCGGTAAGGGTGAGAACTATGATTTGGTTCTCGGCTCCAATACCTTCATCCCCGGCTTTGAGCCCCAGCTGGTCGGCAAAAAAGCAGGCGAAGATGTGAAGGTAGAAGTCACCTTCCCCGAAGAGTATCATGCAGAAGAGTTGAAGGGTAAGGCGGCCATCTTTGATTGCCATATCAACGAAGTTAAGGAAACCGAAGTCCCCGAGCTGGACGATGAGTTTGCCAAGGATGTCAGCGAGTTTGATACTCTGGCTGAGCTGAAAAAGGATATCAAAAAGAAGATTAAAGAGCGCAAAGATGCTCAATCCGCAAGCGAATTGGATAACGCTTTGATCGATGCTCTCTTGGAGCAGACCGAAGTTGAAATCCCCGATGCAATGATTCAGGCGGCTGTTGATAATAAGGTTGCCGAATTTGAGCAGCGTCTTGCCGGCTCCGGCTTGAATTTGCAGATGTATATGCAGTATACCGGCATGGATGAAGCCGCATTCCGCAAGGGCTTTGAAGAAGATGCCGCAAAGCAGACCAAGGTTCGCTTGGCTTTGGAAAAGGTAGTTGAGTTGGCCGGTGTTGTTGTATCCGATGAAGATATCGAGAAGGAATACAGCGATATCGCTGCTGCTTACGGCATGCCCGTAGACCAGGTTAAGATGTACCTGCCCAAAGAAGATATCACTATGGATTGCGCCGTCTCCAAGGCTGTCGAACTGATCCGTAACAATGCTGAAGTTACCGAAGAGAAGGCGACCGCTAAGAAGGCTGCAACCAAAAAGCCTGCCGAAAAGAAGGAAGGCGAAAAGAAGCCGGCTGCCAAAAAGCCCGCTGCTAAGAAAACAACTGCTAAGAAGGAAGAAACCAAAGAGTAATCCTTCTGATTAAAGGAGTTTATCTATGAGTTTAGTACCAATGGTTGTGGAGCAAACCGGTCACGGTGAACGTTCCTATGATATTTATTCCCGCCTGCTGAATGATCGCATTATCATTCTGGCGGAAGAAGTGAATGATACTACCGCGAGTTTGGTGATCGCTCAGCTGCTTTATTTGGAAAGCCAAGATCCTGATAAGGATATCAGTTTCTATATCAATTCCCCCGGCGGATCGGTGACCGCAGGTCTCGCTATTTTCGATACGATGCAATATATCAAATGTGATGTATCCACCATTTGTATCGGAATGGCGGCCAGCATGGGCGCATTTTTGCTCGCGGCCGGCGCTAAGGGAAAGCGCTATTGCTTGCCAAACAGTGAAGTGATGATCCATCAACCGCTGGGCGGGATCGCAGGAAGCGCCACCGATGTGGAGATCCGCAATCGGAACTTAAAGAAAACCAAGGATAAACTCAATAAGATGTTGGCGGATTTCACCGGCAAAAGCCTGGAAGAGATCGTTCGGGATACCGACCGCGATAACTTCTTAACCGCTGAAGAAGCAAAAGCCTATGGCTTGGTGGATCAAGTCATCGCCCATCGATAAAGCAACAAAGAGAAAGGACTCGATGGATTCCTTTCTCTTTTCTTTCTAAGGAGTATTTAACGAATGTCTGATCATAAGAAAAACAGCTGCTCTTTTTGCGGGCGGTCTGCCAAAGAAGCCCATTTGATTGAGGGGTTGGATGCAATGATCTGCGCCGATTGTGTGGAGCTTTGTATGACCATCTTGGTGGAAAATGGGTATCATTCCCATAGCCACCCCGAATACAATAAGGGCAAGAAAAATAAAAAAGAAGATCAGCAGATCCATGTCCATAAACCGCAGGAGATCAAGCGATTTTTGGATGAATATGTCATCGGTCAGGAGCGGGCGAAGATTGCCCTTTCCGTTGCGGTTTATAACCATTATAAGCGGATTTTGAACGATGCCGTCGATGCCGACGATGTGGAGCTCCAAAAGAGTAATATCCTGCTGGTCGGCCCCACCGGAAGCGGTAAGACCTATCTGGCTAAAACGTTGGCAAAGATTTTGAATGTTCCCTTTGCGATTGCCGATGCCACCACCTTGACCGAAGCGGGTTATGTGGGTGAAGATGTGGAAAATATCCTGCTCAAACTGTTGCAGGCGGCGGATTTTGATGTGGATCGCGCCCAAAAGGGTATCATCTATGTGGACGAGATCGATAAGATTGCCCGCAAGAGTGAAAATGTATCCATCACCCGCGATGTCAGCGGTGAAGGTGTGCAGCAAGCCCTATTGAAGATCGTAGAAGGAACGGTGGCCAATGTTCCGCCCCAAGGCGGCAGAAAGCATCCTAATCAGGAATTTATCCAGATCGATACCTCGAATATTCTCTTTATCTGCGGCGGTTCCTTCGATGGAATTCAAAGCGTGGTCAAAAAGCGGATCGGTAAATCTGCGGTTGGCTTTGGTGCGCAAATTCAGAGCAAGGAAGGTCCTTCGTTGAGCGAGATCTATCGTCTTTTGGAAAGCCACGATATCGCTAAATTCGGCGTTATTCCTGAATTGGTGGGTCGTTTGCCGGTTTTGGTCACTCTGGATGAGCTGGATGAAGAGGCAATGCTGAAAATTCTCAGTGAGCCTAAAAATGCCATTGTCAAGCAGTATAAAAAATTGTTTGCATTGGATCATGTGGAATTGGAATTTACCGACGATGCATTAAAAGCCATCGCGGAAAAAACCATCAAGCAAAAGACCGGTGCGCGTGGGTTACGTGCGATTATTGAAAATGCAATGATGGATATTATGTATCGCGTTCCTTCAATGGAAAATGTCGGAAGGGTCGTTATCGACCGCCCCTTTGTCTTGGGGGAAGGGGATGCGGTGATTGAGGAGAAAAGTGATGAGTAAAAATTTCTTTTCGATGCTGTTTCGAATGAAATATATCGACCGTTGGGCGTTGATGCGCAATTCTCGCGCTGAAACCTTGACCGAGCATACCTTGGAAACGGCCGTTTTGGCCCATGCGCTTGCGGCGATTGCTAATGAGCGTTGCGGCAAAACCTATAATGTGGATCGAGCGGCGGTATTGGGCATGTTCCATGATGCTCATGAGATTTTGACCGGCGATATGCCCACCCCTGTAAAGTATCAAAACCCGTCTATCGAATCGGCTTTTAAAGGAGTGGAAGCGGCGGCAAACGACCAGCTGCTCTCCATGCTCCCCGAAGATTTGAAGCCGACCTATGCGCCGCTCTTGCGGGAAGAAGATGAGCTGCTTCGCCCCTTGGTCAAAGCGGCAGATAAATTATCTGCGTTGATTAAATGCATCGAGGAGCGCAAAGCGGGAAATATGGAATTTCAAATGGCAGAAAAATCGCTGCGAGAAATCCTTGAAGAGATGCCGATGCCCGAAGTAAAGATCTTTATGGAAGAATTTATTCCTGCTTTTGAATTGACCTTAGATGAGATGAGATAAAAATAAAACAACCACCCAATCGGGTGGTTGTTTTATTTGGCTGGGATAGCAGGACTCGAACCTGCGGAATGACGGAGTCAGAATCCGTTGCCTTACCAACTTGGCTATATCCCAACGAACGTTCAATATTATATCAAACAAAATCTTATTTGTAAAGTGAATTTTTGAACAAATGTAAAATATTTTTCATTAAGGTTGACATAAATCAAAGAAAACATTATAATTCTAAGAGTATGTAATATTAATAATGACAGGTGAAAAGAATTGAGAAAGAATAAACGCTATATTGCAAAGCACCAACGGGTTTTGAGCAAGCCGCGGATCTTTCAGGATCCGGACGCTTGGTTTCGTCGCCCGTGGGGAAAATATGCAGTCAGTTGCCTTGCAACCTTGGTGGCAGAAACAGCATTGGTGTTGTTTTTATTATATGGCCCGATCGACTTCTTCCGTGATACGCTGATCACTTCGGCGATGTCGACATTATCCCATAAATATTATGCGACTACTTTTTATTCCGATGAAACCATTCGGGAAGTTTTGGCCAAGCATAAGGTAACGAATCTGACGACTAAAACCGAAACCGATGCCATCGATACAGAAAACCGCAAGGACGATATCAACTTGCGTAAGATCACCGGCAGAGGCTATGTCGGCTATGTTTTGGAAATCTCCAATCCCGCGTGGGTGAAGATGGGAATTCCCAGTAACTTTGGTACCAAAGGGCAGAAAATTCCCTTGCTGATCGAAGATTATAATGCCATTGCCGGTATCAACGGCGGCGGCTTTGATGACCCCAGCGGATGGGGGAATGGCGGTGCGGCCATCGGTACTGTAATTATAGACGGTATAATGGTTCAGGAAAACTGGCAAGAATCTTGCAACATGATCGGATTTAATGAAGATGATGTTCTGGTCCTTGGAACCTATGATAGAGATGAGGTTAAAGATTTGAATTTGCGGGATGCCTGCGAATTTTATCCGTTTTTGATCATCAATGGTGAGCCTGCTGAGATCTCAGGTGACGGCGGTTGGGGCATTGCTCCGCGTACCGCGATCGGCCAGCGTAAGGACGGAACAGTGGTCTTTGTTGTCATCGATGGGCGTCAAATTCATTCTGCCGGCGCAACTATTAAGCAGTTGCAGCAGGTGATGATCGATGAAAAATGCTATAACGCCGCCAATCTCGACGGAGGCTCTTCTACCGTATTGTATTATACGGAAGAAGGAGGCGTGGTCAATAGCCCCAGCGGCTCCGATCGGGACGGTATGCGTTTCTTGCCGAATGCTTGGTTGGTTATCGACCCCGAAGAATATGATCCTCCAAAAGATCGCCCCCCTTATAATGAATAATAAATACCCCTGCAATCATTGATTGCGGGGGTTTTCTTTTTGAAATAGACTACGAAAATGAGCATACAACATAAAGTAAAACAAAAGTTCACAAATTTTGACCTTATTTTTAATTTTTAACAATAGAGTGCAAAAATATGAATATTTTTTTAATTTTATGTTGCAATTTTTAACGATATGTGGTAAAATTTATTTGACTTTAAGTATACAAATAAATTGAGTGAGGTAAAGCATGCAGAAGTATGTGGATCGTGAAGAGCATTTTTCCTTCAGCCGGGATTATTTCCCTGATATTCAGTTGGATTTGTGTTGTTGCCATCGGTATAATCCGTCCGAGCGGCTGGGTCCTGTTGTCCCCGATCGGTATGTGATCAATATTCTGGAAACCGGCCGCGGTGTCCTTGATATCGGCAATCGTCGGTATAATGTGGTGGCAGGTCAGGCCTTTGTTTTGTTCCCCGATAAGCCGGTCACCTTGAAAGCGGATAATATGGAACCCTGGAATTATATCGGTGTCGTTCTTTCGGGAAAAGACGTTGAAAAATTCATTGAGCATCTCGGTCTCAATGCGCAAACGCCGTTGATCGATTTTTCCACTTCTCATAAGGCAATGGATCTGGCATACGATCTTTTTATGGAATGTGAAAAGAAATATCAAAATCATTTTTCCATTACTTCCTGTTTTACTAATCTTTTGGAATGTTTGGAAGAAAGCTTAATCTCTCGCAAGATCCCCGCCAAGAATTTTTATATGACCCGTGCGGTGGAATACATAAAAGAGAATTATTATAAAAATCTCAGCGTGGAAGAGATTGCTAATATGCTGGGTATTGAGCGCAGTTATCTTTCCCGCCTGTTTAAGACCTATAAAAATAAGAGTACGCAAAACTACATTATTGATTATCGCATTCAGCGCGCCAAAAAAATGTTTGAAGAAGAAGATCTCAATGTTTCTCAGGTTTGCAGCGCAGTGGGATATACCAATATTTATTGTTTCTCCCGCATCTTTAAAAGCCGCGTCGGTATGAGCCCGAAGGAATATCGGGAAATGTGTAAACGCGTCAATGTTGTTGAATAAAATGATCCCCGATGAAGAATTCATCGGGGATTTTTTTATGGATCGTATTGTTTTTTTAATTTAAGCAAAATCTTCTTTTCCAATCGAGAAACTGCCACCTGGCTTGTTCCAAGCTCGGCGGCGGTAACGCTCTGGGTTTGATCCAGAAAATAGCGCAGAACCATCAACCTTCGTTCGTCGGGGGAGAGAGTATCGAGCATTTCCCGCACCCAAACGCGCTCTAAAATATGGTTTTCAGGAGAGGAAAGCCCGGGTGCAACGCCGCCTTCCTCCGGCGGAAGATCCAAAGAAATTGTCGGTCGGGTGGCGTCCATAGCGGAAAGGATTTCTTCTTGGGAAAGGCAGGTATATTCCGCAAGTTCGGAGATGCGAGGCTCTCGACCAAGGGTTTGCGTTAATGCCCGAGCGGCACGGTCAATTTTAAGTTTATCTTCTTTGTATTTCCGTGAAACCTTGATGCTGCCGTTATCCCGCAGATAGGTTTTGATCTCGCCGATGATCTTTGCAACCGCATAGGTGGAAAACTGAACCTCTTTATTGGGATTGAAATCCCGCGCGGCTTTAATCAGACCCACCGAACCGATCTGCATTAAATCTTCATCTTCCACTCCAAATCCCCGATATCGTTGGATCGCCATGCGAACTAAGCCTAAGTTTTCTTCGACTAAGCGATCCTGCAAAATCGGCATCAATCTTTGGCTTTTATGTATTTGGTCAAGGTTACTGTTGTTCCCATCCCCAATTTGGATGTAACCTTTACCTTATCCATAAATGCTTCCATCACTGTAAAACCCATGCCGCTTCGTTCTTCGGCGTTGCCGGTAGTAAAAAGCGGCTCCATTGCTTGCGCAATATCTTCAATTCCCTTCCCGCGGTCTTTGATAATCAGAACCAATTTACCATTGGGATAAAGCCGGCCGCTGATATTGATCGTCCCGAGACGGTCTGCATATCCGTGTACAATCGCGTTGGTCACCGCTTCGCTGACCGCGGTTTTAATTTCGCTGATCTCTTCAACGGTGGGATCTAATTGGGCGGCAAATGCCGCCACCGCAATCCGAGCAAACCCTTCGTTTGCCGAGCGGGAGAGAAAAGAGATGCGCATTTGATTATTCGCTTTCATTGGGATCCTCCTTCACAACTACATATTTTGAAATTCCGGCCATATCAAAGACCTTTTTTGCTGCTCCGCAAAGATGCCGCAGCTCCACTTTACCATCGTAGTTCATCATCAATTTTCTCCGCCCCATCACAATCGCCAGCCCCGAACTATCCATAAAGCTGACTCCGCCGAAATCCAGAACCAACCGCGAAGGGCAGCGGCGGCGGATCTTAAAATCGATGCTATCGGAAAGCCCGCGGGCACAATGATGATCGATTTCGCCATAGAGCCGAACTTCAAGTTCATCATAATTATCAATAAAATCAATATTCATTTTTACCTCCTTACTCTTGTTACCTTATAATAATAAAAGCACCCTTTCGATCCATTATATCGAAAGGGTGCATTATAATTTGTCGGTATTTGTGTGTCAAATAAACTTTTTCAATTCTTTGGCGATCTCTCCTGCTAAATAGAGGGAGCCTGCCGCGAGAATACAGCCGCTATGCTTTTCCATAGCAAGTTTTGCCGCCTGCTCGTAACTGTCGCAGGAAATGCAATCATCGCAGAAAAGGTCGGCCATATTTTTAAGATCATAGGCGGTCATCGCCCGCGGTAACGGTGGTTGCACCGTAAGGAAGGTTTTTGCGCGGGATGCCAACTGCCGAACGGCATATTGATAGGGCTTATCCTTCATCATCCCGAATATGATGGTGGGATTTTTTAGCTCTTCCCATTGGTCCATTGCCGATAACAGCATATCGATCCCGTCCTTATTGTGCCCGCCATCAATAAAGATGTAGGGTTCTTTGCAGATACATTCCAGCCGGGAAGGAATAAAGGCGTTCGCCAAGCCATTTTGCAGTTGTTCTTGGGTGAAAGGAAACCGATCTCTGATCAGTAAAAGCGTTTCGATCGCCACAGCGGCATTATCGGCTTGGTGGGCGCCCCGCAAGGATACAAAATAATCCTGATCCTTATAGCGAAAAGAAGTTCCGTCAATGTCGCAGGAAATGGGTTCTGTCGGTGCGCAAAGGGTGAGTGGGGATGAACATTCATCGCATCGCTTTTGGATTGTTTCAATGGCTTCTTTCGTATTCTTTCCATAAAGGATGGTGGGGCAATTCTTTTTGATGATCCCCGCTTTTTCATAAGCAATTTCCGAAATGGTATTGCCCAAAAATTCCGTGTGGTCCAAAGAAATGGAGCAAATTACCGAAGCCAACGGTTGATCAATGATATTGGTAGCATCAAACCGCCCGCCTAACCCCACTTCCAAGACGATAATATCGCACCCTTGAAAATAGAGAAATCCGATGGCGGTAACGATCTCAAATTCGGTGGGTTGTTCGTCTAAAAATTGCTCGGCTTGCATTACCTGCTCGGCAAGTTTTGTCAGCTGTTCTTTTTCGATCATCTTGCCGTTGATGGCAAACCGCTCCCGAAAATCATAGATAAAGGGGGAAGTGAAGCATCCGACCTTATATCCCGCTTCTTTCAGCACCGATGCCAGCATGGTCGCGGTGGAGCCTTTGCCGTTGGTTCCTGCAATATGGAGCAAGGGCAACCCTGCTTTATGAGGGTTGCCCAGTTGCTCCAGCAATGCCGATATTCGATGTAACCCCGGTTTTGCGCTATGCGCATTATGCCGATGGATATAATCTAAGGCTTGCTCGTATGTCATCATCTGTTTTTCATTTCCTCAATGCTCTTGGTCAGATCGGCAATCAACGCTTCGAACTTGGCCTTTTTAGCATTTTCTGCTTCTACCAATGCGGCGGGTGCTTTGGCAATAAAGCCTTGGTTGGAAAGCTTGCCGTTGACACGCTTGAGTTCACCTTCCGCCTTTTCCAATTCTTTGGTCAGGCGGGCAATCTCACCTTCGATATCCACAAGTTCTGCAAAGGGGATATAAAGGGATGCGCCATTGCAAACCAATTTGACCGTTCCTTCGGGTGCGGGCTGATTGATCAGAACCTGATCGGCACCCGCCAACTTTTGATAGAAGATCTCAGCGCCTTCAAACCATTCGGTGTGAGCGGTCTCGATATAAAGAGTCGCCTTTCTGGAATGGGGAACATTCATTTCAGCGCGGCGGTTACGGATGGCTTTGATGGTTTCCATCACATGCTCCATCTTTTCTGCGCCTTCGGCAAAATTCAATGCGGGATCATAGGCGGGGAAGCGAGCGGTCATGCAAGCTTCGTCTGCAACCGGCAGAGCCTGCCAGATTTCTTCGGTAATGAAGGGCATAAAGGGATGCAGCATCTTCAAAGAGCCGGAGAATACATGCAAAAGAACTCTTTGAGCGGTAGCGCCTTCTTCGCCGCCTGCATAAAGGCGGGGCTTGACCAATTCAATGTACCAATCGCAGAAGAGATCCCAAATGAAATCATAAACCTTCTGCAAAGCCAAACCGATCTCGAATTTATCCAAGTTCTCGGTAACATCGCGAACAACGTCGTTGTACCGAGTCAAGATCCATTCGTCTTCGGGTTTGAGGTTTTCTGCCTTGAAGGTCAGATCTTCTTCTTTTAAGTTCATCAAAATGAAGCGGGCCGCATTCCAAACCTTATTGGCAAAGTTACGGGAAGATTCCACCCGCTCGGGATAGTAACGCATATCGTTGCCGGGGGCGTTGCCGGTGGCAAGGGTAAAGCGCAGAGCATCCGCACCATATTCCTTAATAACTTCCAAAGGATCGATGCCGTTGCCCAAGGATTTGCTCATTTTGCGGCCTTGGCTATCGCGAACCGAACCGTGGATCAGTACGTGCTCAAAGGGAACTTCGCCCATCTGCTCCAAGCCGGAGAAGATCATACGAGCAACCCAGAAGAAAATAATATCGTATCCGGTGACCAGCACGCTGGTGGGATAGTAATAATCCAATTCGGGGGTCTTTTCGGGCCAACCCAAAGTGGAGAAGGGCCAGAGCGCCGAAGAGAACCAAGTATCCAGAACATCCTCTTCCTGCCGCATCGGTGCGCCACACTTGGGGCAGGTATGAACATCTTCTTTGGAGATGACCATCTCGCCGCAGGCATCGCAATAATAGGCGGGAATACGGTGCCCCCACCAAAGCTGGCGGGAGATACACCAATCGTGAACGTTTTCCATCCAGTTCAGATAGGTCTTGCTGAACCGATCGGGAACAAATTTGGTGGAGCCTGCTTTGACTTCCTTGATGGATTTCTCCGCCAAAGGCTGCATCTTAACAAACCATTGGCTGGAAGCCATCGGTTCCACAGTGCAACCGCAGCGGTAGCAGGTGCCGACATTATGGGTATGGTCTTCGATCTTGACTAAGAAACCGCCCTCTTCCAAATCAGCAACGATCTGTTTGCGGGCTTCGTAGCGGTCCATACCTTCGTATTTGCCGCCATTGGCGTTGATTTTGGCGTTGCCGTCCAGCACCAAGATTTCTTCCAAATTGTGCCGCTTGCCAACTTCAAAGTCGTTGGGGTCGTGGCAGGGAGTAATCTTAACGCAGCCGGTACCAAATTCCTTATCTACATATTCATCGGCAACCACAGGGATTTCGCGGTTGACCAAGGGCAAAATCAGCATCTTGCCCACCAGATGGGTATAACGCTCATCTTCGGGATGCACCGCTACCGCGCTATCACCCAGCAGGGTCTCGGGGCGGGTGGTGGCGATGGTGACATATTCATCGCTATCCTTGACAGGGTAGCGAATATGCCAAAAATGACCGGGTTGCTCTTCGTATTCAACCTCGGCATCGGAAAGGGCAGTAGTACAGTTGGGGCACCAGTTGATGATGCGGTTGCCCTTATAGATCAATCCTTTTTCATAAAGGTTGACAAAAACTTCCTTGACCGCTTTGGAGCAACCTTCGTCCATAGTGAAACGCTCGCGATCCCAATCGCAGGAAGAACCTAATTTCTTCAGCTGATTGATGATGCGATCACCATACATTTTTTTCCAATCCCAAACACGCTCTAAGAATTTCTCTCTGCCCAGATCATAGCGAGTAAGACCTTCTTCTTTGCGAAGAACTTCTTCCACCTTGATCTGAGTGGCAATTCCTGCGTGGTCGGTGCCGGGAACCCAAAGGGCATTGAAGCCCTGCATCCGCTTATAACGGATCAAAATATCCTGCAAGGTTTCATCCAAAGCATGGCCCATATGCAGTTGGCCGGTAACATTCGGGGGCGGAATGACGATCGTGAAAGGCTCCTTGCTCTCATCCGGCTCGGAATGAAAATAGCGGCCCTTCAACCAGAAATCGTATATGCGGTCCTCAAACTCTTGAGGATTATATACCTTTTCAAGCTCTTTCATCTTTATATCTCCTTTGATTAATATCACATTTCTACTATTATAAAATAATAAGAAATTATTGTCAATCCTTTTTCCAACCGGCAAGCTCGCTGCGCTGAATGGCTCCGAAGAGTCGATCGTTTAAGCCGGGGAATCGAAGCTCCGCTTCCTTCAAAAGATCTTTGGTATCTTTACGCATGGATTGGTGATCCATGGGGCAGGGGTTTTTCACAATGGGGATGTTTAATTTCCGCACCGCATTTTCAATCTGCTGCTCCGATAGATAGATCATCGGGCGAATGGCGCGAACATCTTTGCGGTCTAAATAGGTCACCGGCTGAAAGCAACCGATCCGCCCTTCATATAATAAATTCATTGCAAAGGTTTCCACCGCATCGTCCCGATGATGCCCCAAGGCAATGGTGCGGCATCCGTTTTCGATGGCGACATCGTGGATGGAGCCGCGGCGCATCTTGGCGCAAAGGGCGCATGGGTTGCTCTCCTTGCGGATATCAAAGACCAAGGGGGCAATATCGGTTTTGCGGATGATGAGCGGGATTTCCAATCGATCGCATTCCGCTTGCATCGTTTCAATATCAATATTGTTGAAACCTAAATCGATAAAGATGGCAATCAGGTCAAATTTGGCGGGATGGTAGCGGGAAAGATGCTTCATCGCATGGAGCAAAAGCATCGAATCTTTCCCGCCCGAAAGGGCAATCGCCACCCGCTCGTTGGGTGCAATCATATTAAAATCGTCAATAGCGCGGCGCAGGTAGCCGGAAATTTGTTGCATCGTTTTCTCCTTGATTGGTTTTGTCACCTTATTTTAAGGCTTTTTTGCCAAAAAAGCAAATATTTTTTTGTAAATTGAAAGTGAGCAAATTAAAGGAAAACGGAGAAAAACAGAGATATATCGAGATTGAAAAGTATAAATTGATTTTTTTGAAAAAAGTGGTTGACATTGAGTTTCGGTTGTATTATAATAACGTGGCAATGAAAAAGAGAAAATAAATTGGAGGAAGAAATACGATGTCTACTTTTATGAAAAAGCAAGAGCAAGTTGATCGTAAGTGGTACATTGTTGATGCAGCTGATAAGCCGCTCGGCAGAGTTTCCACCCAGATCGCAATGATCCTGATGGGCAAGCATCGCCCCGATTACACCCCGCATGTAGACGGTGGTGATTGCGTTATCGTTCTGAACGCTGCCAAAGTTGTTCTGACCGGTGATAAGCTCAATAAGAAGTTCTATCAATACCATACCGGCCATATCGGCGGTTTGAAGGAAATCAGCTATAAGCGCTTGATGGAAAACAACCCCGAGAAGGTGGTCGAGCTGGCTGTTAAGGGCATGCTGCCCAAGAACAAGATCGCATCCGCTGCTATGACTCGTCTGAGAGTATTCTCCGGCGCAGAGCATAATCTGGGCGCTCAGAAGCCCGAAGTATTTGAGAAGTAAGGAGGACTTGACCAATGTATAATAACGAAAATTATTTCTACGGCACCGGCAGAAGAAAGTCTTCTGTTGCCAGAGTCCGCTTGCTTCCCGGTAGCGGCAATGTGACCATCAACGGCAGAGCGATGGACGAATATTTCGGTCTGGAAACCCTGCGTATGTTGGTTCGTCAGCCCATGGAACTGACCGGTACTATGGGTAAATATGATGTTATCGTCAACGTTGTCGGCGGTGGTGTCAGCGGTCAGGCAGGTGCGATCCGCCACGGTATCACCCGCGCTCTGATCGAATCCGATGAAACCTTGAAGAGCGTTCTGAAGAAGGCCGGTTTTGTAACCCGCGACCCCAGAATGAAGGAAAGAAAGAAGTACGGTTTGAAAGCCGCAAGAAGAGCTCCCCAGTTCTCCAAGCGCTAATCGCAACAATATCAAAAGCACTCACTTATGTGGGTGCTTTTTTCTTTTTTACATTAAAAGAATCTAATTTGACGAATTTCGGCTTTTATTATATAATGAATTTATCTTTTTGAAAGGGGGGATGGAACATGGAAAAAATATATCTTTTATTAAGCCAGAGCGGAACCATCCCCGCCCGTGTCTTAAAGTGGTTTACCCATGCAGAATATAACCATATCTCCCTTGGTTTTTCAAAAGACCTGCTGACCATGTATTCTTTTGGCCGCCGCTATCTGTATTTGCCGATTCCGGGCGGCTTTGTATCCGAAGGGCGCGATCGGGGGATTTTTGAGCGGTTTCCCAACGCGAAGATCGCTTTGTTGGAATTGGAAGTACCCCAAGAGAAGAAGGAACTTTTGGCTCGGCGGTTACAGGCAATGTATGAAAATAAGAAGAAATATCGGTATAATCTTTTAGGTGTCGGCTTGGCGGCGTTTCGGATCCCTTATCAAAGAAAAGAGCATTACTATTGTTCGGAATTTGTTCGGGATCTTTTGGTGGAATGCGGCATTTTGAAGGGCGAAGATTTTCAGCGGATCGTTCAGCCTATCCATTTTTTGACCCTTAATGAAACCAAGTTGATTTTTAGCGGAAAATTATCAGAATATTCCGCCGAAAAATAGTCAAAATTCCAAAGGAAGAACATCGAGATTTAAGGTTTCAATATAGATTGCACAAAAATAAAAAAAACACTCGCTTTTCGTTGACATTTTTTTGGGTTTTATATATAATAGACGATAGAGAAACGACTCTTTGCGACTGACGGATCATGTGGCGTTCACCACAATGGAGCAAAGGGTAAAAAGCCGACCGTCTGGGCGCACATCTCCCGCAAGGAGTAGTGCGCCTTTTTTGTTTTTAAAATAATTTCGGAGGTATAAAACTTATGAGAAAAGTCGCAGTGATGATGGGTAGCGATAGTGATCTTCCCATCGTTCAAAAAGCAATGGATACGCTGGCTTCCTTTGGCGTTCCCTATGAAGCCCATGTCTATTCCGCCCATCGCACCCCGGAGCAGGCCAAAGACTTCTCCCAAAATGCCAGAGAGAATGGTTTTGGCGCAATCATTTGTGCAGCCGGTATGGCAGCGCACCTGGCAGGGGCTGTTGCCGCGAATACAACTCTGCCTGTAATTGGTATTCCCATCCAATCCAAATTGGGTGGTATGGATGCTTTGCTTTCCACTGTAATGATGCCTCCCGGAATCCCTGTCGCCACCGTTGCAATCGATGGCGCAGTAAATGCCGCATTGCTGGCCATTCAGATCCTTGCGGTGGAAGATACCGATCTGGCAAAGAAACTCAACGAAAAGCGTGTGAAAGACGCAGAAACTGTGCTGGCAAAGGATGCCGCACTTCAAGAAGGTTAAAATTTAAGTTAATATAAAAGGAGAACGAAAAAATGAAACTTGTTTACAATGTAAACGACAAACCCAAATTCGGACAAATTCTGATTTTTGCATTCCAGCAATTGCTTGCAATTCTGGCGGCAACAATCGCAGTGCCTTCCATTATCGGTAACGGCATGTCCCAGTCTGCAGCACTTTTCGGTGCAGGTGCAGGTACACTTATTTATCAGCTTTTCACAAAGTTCAAAAGCCCTGTTTTCCTTGGCTCTTCTTTTGCTTTCATCGGTTCCATGTTTGCAGCCTTTGCGGGTGCAGCATCAGCCGAAGCAGGATTCCTCGGACTTTTGATAGGTGCCTTTTTCGCAGGTCTTGTTTATGTAGTTATTGCCCTTGTCGTTAAATTCGCAGGCGTTAACTGGATTTCAAAGCTTATGCCTGCTGTTGTTATCGGACCTACCGTTGCAATTATCGGTCTTTCACTTGCCGGAAACGCAACAGGTGACCTTGTAAAAGGTGATGTTCTGATTGAAGGTGCTTCAGTTGCATCTCCTCTTATCTGCGTTATCTGCGGTCTTGTAACACTTTTTGTTACAATGATTGCATCTACATTCGGCAAAAAAATGGCAAGACTCATTCCTTTTATTATCGGTATTCTTGCAGGATATGCTGTAGCAGCAATATTTACAATTATCGGAACTGCTGCAGGTATTGATGCACTTATGGTTATCGATATTGAAAACTTCAAGGCGTTGGTTGCTGACGGTGTAACAATTAATACCTTCCTTGCTGTTCCGGACTTTACCTTCCTTACGGCATTCAAGGGATTTGGTGAGCTCAATGCTACTTATATCGGAACAATTGCAGTTGCTTACATTCCTGTAGCATTTGTTGTATTTGCAGAGCATATTGCAGACCATAAGAATATTTCTTCTATCGTTGAAAAAGACCTTCTCAAAGACCCCGGTCTTTCCAGAACTCTTCTCGGTGACGGTATAGGTTCTATGGTTGGTGCGTTTTTCGGCGGATGCCCCAATACAACATACGGTGAATCTGTTGGCTGTGTTGCTATTACCAGAAATGCATCTGTTGTAACAATAATTGCAGCTGCTATCGGTGCGATTATTGTATCTTTTATAGCACCATTTGTTGCTGTTGTTAATTCTATTCCTCCCTGTGTAATGGGTGGAGTTTGTATGGCGCTTTACGGATTTATTGCAGTAAGCGGTCTTAAGATGTTCAAAAATCTTGATCTTGAAGACAATCGTAATCTGTTCGTTGTCAGTGTAATTCTTATTACAGGTATAGGCGGACTTACACTTACATTCGGTAAGGTTACAATTACAGCAATTGCTTGTGCACTTATTCTTGGTATTATTACAAACCGTGATCTTAAGTTTGAAAAAGAGTTTACACAAAAGAAATGCATCAAGACAATATAATTGTTCCTTTGATGAATTCATTAAAATCTTCAATTTTGCAACATTACAACGAGCCGTTTGTTTATTCAAGGATTTTAACGGTTAT
>CALGEL010000064.1 GCA_937881855.1 uncultured Clostridia bacterium
TGGGCAGAAAAAGACCAAGGCAAAACCGGGTTTCTCACTATGGAACACCGCCCAATCGAGCTGTTTTTTTATATGCCGTATTGCATTGTGATCGGGTCTTGGAACAGCGGGATTTGGGGTGGGAAAAAGGTGAAGACGGCAAAGAGCGCGGCGATGCCGATCAACGCAGTCAAAGCAAGCTTGGAAGCGCAACAGGTGGAAGCGTCATTTTTAAAAAGAGCGGTTTCCGCCAGATAAGCCGCAGCGGATGCTTGAAAGAAGATGGTGATGTTGTACCAATCGGGGGATTTTCCGAACACGCCATTAAATGTATAGAAAATAATGGGGATCAAGGCAAGCCCGATCAGAATGCCGTATAGCTTGATGCACCAGAAATTTTGCGGGCGCTCCTTCCAGAAATGCGCTTGGAGCAACGCAAAAAAGAACATCGGGAAAAAGAGCAGTTTCATATGCTCCCAAGTGGATTCATTGACCCCTGAAATAAGGGCAATGAGCGGGCTTTGCCCCAGCCAATCATATAAAAAATGGAGAACGACCCCCAAAATTCCCGTGATAATAAACCCCAGCCATTGCCAAAGATTGATGGTCTTTTTCATTGAATCAATGCCCCCCTTATCGTCTTTATTATGTACATTTAAATAGAAAATTTTAATACAATATATTGTAATTTATAGGAAAGTATGTTAAAATAACGACGACTATATTTAAAAAGGAGTTGGTTCGTTCGTGGACGACAGTTGTACGTGGTATTTGATTTCGATTTTTATTTTATTGCTATTGGCTGCATATTTTGCCGGAGCAGAGATTGCTTTGGCATCGGTCAATCGAATTCGCCTGACCAATCGGGCGGAGGATGGCGATAAGCGCGCCAAGCGGGTGCTCTATATTTTAGACCACTTCGATAAGGCGCTGACAACCCTGCTCATCGGCACCAATGTGACCCATGCAGGGATCGCGACCTTATCCACCGTCTTTACATATGCGCTTTTTGATAGTATCGAAGCAATGCCGGATTATGCGGTAACACTTTCGACGATTATTTCGACCATCGTTGTATTTTTGCTTGGCGAGATGATCCCCAAGGCATTCGGTAAGGCTTGCAACGAAAAATTTGCCCTTGCCATTGCAGGTTCTTTGATCTTTTTGATGAAGATTTTGACCCCGGTCAGTTTCTTTTTCTCTACCATCAGCGAGTGGGTTAGCCGCCCCTTCAAAATGAAGGCGCAGGAAACCCCGACGGTGACAGAGGACGAATTATACGATATCATCGAAACCTTTGTTAAGGAAAACGATATCGATGAAGATACCGAAGAATTGGTGCAAAATGCCATTGAATTTTCCGAGCGTACCGCAAAGGATGTCATGACGCCTTGGAAAAAGGTGTTGCATATCCACGAAAACGATAGTAACGAGAAGGTTCTGGAAATCATCCGAAACAGCACCTACTCTCGCCTGCCGATCATCAACGATGAAGGCTGGGTCGTGGGAACGCTGAGTATTCGCGCGTTCTTGAAATGTCATTATAAAAAAGAGAACTTCAATGCGCGCCAGATTATGCGTAGCGCGGCAATGATTGATGCCGCCACTCCGGTGGATGATCTATTGAGCACTCTTTCCGCCAACCGCACCCATATCGCTTATGTCCAATCCAAAGGCAAGATTCTCGGCATCATTACCGTCGAGGATATCTTGGAGGAGTTGGTCGGCGAGATCTATGATGAGACCGAAGGGGGTGTTGTGAATGGCTAATGTGATCATAATTATTGTCTGCTTGCTGTTCTCGGCATTCTTTTCCTCCTCGGAAATTGCCTATGCCTCTGCCAATAGCCTGCGCTTAAAGCATGCGGCCGAGGAAAAGGGCACCGCTTCCGCTAAGCTGGCTTATAAGATCTATAATAATTATGAAAATGCGTTGGCGACCATTTTGATCGGCAATAACCTTGTGAATATTGCTTCGGAATCGGTAGCGACCGTCCTTGTCATCGGTTGGTTGGGTTCTTCCAATGCATGGATTGCCACCATCGGAATGACTGTCCTTGTCTTGATCTGCGGCGAGATTGTCCCCAAGATTGTGGCAAAGACGATGCCCGAAACCGTTTCAACCATTTATGCGTTTCCGCTTTATACCTTGATGATCATCACCAAGCCCATCGTGGTCGTGGTTGATTTGATTGTCAAGTTGGTATCTCACCTTTGGAAGAAGGGGATCGATAATGCCCCCATCAGCGAAGAAGAATTGGAGACGATTTTGGATACTGTCGAAGATGAAGGTGTCATCGACGAAGAAAAATGCGATCTTCTGCAAAGCGCCTTGGATTTTGATGAGGTGCTGGCGTACGAGATCATCACGCCGCGCGTGGATATGGTCGCCATCGATGCCGATAGTACGCGGGAAGAAATGCTGGAAACCTTGCTGGGATCGTCCTATACCCGTATCCCCGTATACAAAGATACCATTGATAATATTATCGGTATTTTGCATCTCAATCTGGTGATGCGCGCGTTGACCGAGGATCCTAATGCCGATATTATGGCGACGATGATGGAGCCGGTCTTTGTCCATAAGACCATGGCGTTGGACGAAGTCTTTGAAATGATGCGCAAAACCCGCAATCATATGGTGGTGGTCACCGATGAATATGGCGGTGTTATGGGCATTTTGACGATGGAAGACGCCATGGAGCAGTTGGTGGGCGATATCTGGGACGAAAACGATGAGATTGAGCCCGAAGTAGTCGAACTTTCCGATGGTTCGTTGGAAGTCGACGGCGATATGCGTATTGAAGATTTCTTCGACGAAGTGGAATTTGACGACCGCGACCTGGATGATGATAATGCCACCGTCGGCGGTTTTGTTGTGGAGCAACTGGGCCGCTATGCCGAAGAAGGCGACCAAGTGGATTATGAAAATCTTTCCTTTACGGTCCTGGAAACCGATAACCGCCGCATCGAGCGGTTGAAGGTAGAAGTCCTTCCCGAAGAAGAGACCGAAGAAGACGAATAAAAAAAGTTCTCAACCGCAACGCGGTTGAGAACTTTTTTATTATCATTTAATTATTGCCGAAATTAATTTTGATCCCGCCGTCGCTATCGGAAGAATGGGGGAGATAGGGGATTAAGGACTGCGCAGTTTGATATAAGGGCATGGATTGGAGATAAACCTTGCCCGGTCCGGTGATGCGGGTGTGGAATAAACCTTCGCCGCCAAAGAAGATGTTTTTAACACCCTTCACTGTCTGGACATCCATTGTGCAGGTTTCGGTCATCGCCGCCAAATAGCCGGTATCGACGATGATGCTCTCGCCTGCCGCTAAATCATATTCCTTGCAATGGCCGTCGATCTCCAAAAAGACCATCCCATCGCCCGAAACCTTCTGCATAATAAAGCCTTCACCACCGAATAAGCCGGAACCGAATTTCTTTTGAAAGAAAATAGAAAGATCCAAGCCTTTTTCCATTGCCAAGAAGCCTTTTTTCTGAATAATCAGGCTGTTGCCGGGCTTTACTTCAAAGGGAATGATGGACCCGGGGAAGCTGGAAGCAAAGGCAATCATACCGTTGCCGCCTTTGGCGGTATATTCGTTGAGAAATAGGGAGTCGCCCGAAAAGAGCCGCCCCATCGCTTTTTTAAAGCCGCCACCGCTATTGGTCTCCATCTGTATATTGGGGCTCATCCAGCTCATTGCGCCGCTTTCGGAGCAGATCGCTTGATTTTCTTCG
Source organism: uncultured Clostridia bacterium (assembly GCA_937881855.1). GTDB lineage: Bacteria > Bacillota > Clostridia > Oscillospirales > QAKW01 > QAKW01. The sequence goes on from CALGEL010000064.1 coordinate 3,721, forward strand.
GGATAACAAATGACAACCGGCAGATGACCGCCTTCAATTTCATATTTCAACATAGGAAAAAACCTCCTTTTTTTATATCATATCATAGTAAATGAATAAAATAAAGAGTTTTTTATTTGATTTTCGGATGGGGTAGAAGTATAATGAATGTATGGAATTTTTGAAGAATTTGAAAATTAAAAATAGTTTGATCAGCCTTTTGGGAGGTTTCATTCTTGCTTTTGGGCTTTATCATATCCATTCCGTCTCGGCGGTGACCGAAGGGGGCGTTTTGGGGCTTTCCTTGCTGCTGGATCATTGGTTGGATCTTTCCCCTGCATGGTCGGGGTTGCTTTTGAATGCTTTATGCTATCTTCTGGGCTGGAAGTTATTGGGCAAGCGGTTTCTTGCCTATTCTGCCATCGCGGCAGGGGGATTTTCGGTCTTTTATCGCATCTTTGAATGGTTCCCGCCGCTATATCCCCAAATTGCAAGTTATCCGCTTCTTGCGGCGGTGCTGGGCGCTTGTTTTGTCGGTGTCGGAGTCGGCTTATGTGTGCGGATGGGCGGTGCGCCCACCGGCGATGATGCCTTGGCGATGAGTTTATCTTCGGTGTTGAAATGCAAGATCCAATGGGTCTATCTGATCAGCGACCTTTCGGTCCTTGCCCTTTCCGCCACCTATATCCCTTGGCAACGGTTGGGGTATTCGTTGTTGACCGTTCTCCTATCAGGTCAAATTATCGGTTGGCTGCAATATAAAAAAGCGAAGGATTAAATCCTTCGCTTTTGTGTTTTTTAAAGAGCCGCTTTAATGGCAGCAAGTAAGTCATCAAACTCTTCGTATGCGGGGAGTTGGGGATAATCCTTTTTGATCGCATCGGTGGATTTGAAAAGGAAGCCCGCCTTACTGTTGAGAATCATTCCAAGGTCATTGAAACTGTCGCCTGCGGCGATGGTATCAAACCCGATGGATTGCAACGCCTTGACGGTGGAGAGCTTGGATTTTTCCACCCGCATTTTATAGCCGGTGATGGTTCCGTCTTCCGCCACTTCTAAGGTATTGCAGAAAATAGTGGGCATTCCCAATTTTTCCATCAGCGGAGCGGCAAACTGCTCAAAGGTATCGCTCAAAATGATGGTCTGGGTGGTGCGGCGCAGTTCGTCCAAAAACTCTTTGGCGCCGGGCAGGGGATCGATCTTGGCAATGGTCTCCTGAATTTCTTTCAGGCCCAGCCCATGCTCTTTCAAAATATCCAAGCGATATTGCATCAATTTATCGTAGTCCGGCTCGTCGCGGGTGGTGCGCTTTAAAGCGGGGATGCCGCTGGCTTCGGCAAAGGCGATCCAAATTTCGGGGACCAATACCCCTTCCATATCTAAGCAAACAATATTCATAATCAAGAACCCTCCTGTTCGTTTTTTATATCATATCAAAATTTTGGCAATTATTCAAGTATTTTCAAAAGATCCATTGCATTTTCAATAACAAAGTCGGCATTTTGAACCTGCTCATAGCCGCCCAACCCCCAAGCGCAGCCCACCGATTGGACTCCGGCATTGGTGGCGACATCCACATCGAAATGCATATCCCCAACATAAAGACATTCCTCCAAGGAAACGCCGTTCTCTTTTAAGATGGTATGCAATGCGGCAGGGTCGGGCTTCATGGGGATGCCCTCCCGCTGACCGTATACTTCGTCCAGCAGACCGGATAATGCCACTTCGCAAATGCGGCAGGTCTGGTTATGGGGGCGGTTGGAGAGCACCACCCGCCGAATGCCCCGCTCGCCCAAGGCGGAAAGCATTTCTTTGACTCCGTCGTAGGCAGTCACCAGACCATCGGGGATATTGGCATAAAGGCTATCATAATAAGGATAGGCCTGCTCGGCGGTCACCGAAGAGCCCGCTTCTTTTAACACCCCTTGAAGCAGGTATTTCGCCCCCGCGCCCACATAACTGTGGATGAGCTTGGCAGGGAGCGGCCCCTTGCCATAGTGCGCCAGCACCCGATTGGCAAAGGTTTCGATCAACTTGCCCGAATCGGTCAGAGTGCCGTCCATATCAAATGCGATGAGTTTGATCATTGATTTTTTTCCTTTGGCTATTTTTCTATTATTCTACCATATTAAACAGTAGCATTCAAGAAAAACCTATGATATAATGATCTTATAAAATTCAGAAAGGAGGAACCGCGATGCAATTTCCCAAGGCAGTCACCGATAAGCTCAAAGTACTCACCGCCCGCCCGGGGGTGTACCTGATGAAAGATCGGGAAGGATCGATTATTTATATCGGCAAAGCGAAAAATTTAAAAAACCGCGTGACCTCCTATTTCACCGGCGTCAAAAGCCATACCGCCAAGGTGATGGCGATGGTGCAAAAGGTGGCGGATTTCGATTATATCTGCGTCAATTCCGAGATGGAAGCGCTGATTTTGGAAAATGTGCTGATCAAGGAGCATAACCCCAAATATAATATTCTTTTAAAGGATGATAAAACCTATCCATATGTTGCATTGGATTTAAAAGAACCCTACCCCCAGCTCAAAGTGATCCGCCGCGAAAACCGAGAAGGGATGCAGGTGTTTGGCCCTTATCCCCAAATGGGCGCGGCGGCGGAAATTGTCCGCACCGCCAACGACCTTTTCGGATTGGTCACCTGCAACCGCAAGTTCCCGCGGGATTTTTGCAAGGGTCGGCCATGTCTAAGGAACCATATCGGTTGCTGCATGGGGGTCTGCACCGGAAAGATTTCGCAAGAGCAATATCGGGAGCGATTGGCCGAAGTGATGGACTTTTTGAAGGGGGATTACCGCCTTCTTTTGCAGGACCTGAAAGCAAAAATGGAGCAGGCCGCCGAGCAGCTGCAATTTGAAAAAGCGGCGGCTTTGCGGGATCGCATCCGCAAAATTGAAAATTTGCAACATAGCCAGATCATCACCGATCGGGAGCATCTGGATCGGGATGTTTTGGATGCCGTGCGTGTGGGCGATCTGCTGGCGATTGGCGTGCTGGTGATCCGTAACGGTCGCCTGCTGATGCAGGATACCGAAATTTTGCAAGAAGGGCTGGAAGAAGATTGGATCGGCGCCTTTTTGCAACGCTATTATCAAGAAAAAGAGCAGGTACCCAAAGAGATTTTGTTGCCTGCTTTGCCGCAGGATGCAGACCTTTTAACGCAGTATCTTTCGGATCTGCGGGGTGGTGCGGTGCATCTGCGCTGCCCGCAGCGGGGCAAGGGGACCGAGCTTTTGGAACTCTGCCGTAAAAACGCTTCGGAAAAATTAGCGGAGCGGCAGGCAGGCGGAGATCGTACCCGCAAAACCGCTCTGCTCATCGCCCAGACCTTGGGGCTGAAAGAGCCGCCCCGCCGCATCGAAATGTATGATATCTCCAATTTCGGCAGTGAGTCGATGGTGGGGGGAATGATTGTCTGGGAAGATGGTCGATTTAAGCGTAGCGCTTATCGTAAATTTGAGATCCGCGACCAATATATTCAGGATGATTATGCCGCCACCCGCCAAATGCTCTCCCGCCGCCTTGCCCATCTGGGGGATGAAGAGTTTGGCGGCAAGCCCGACCTGATTTTGATGGACGGCGGTTTGCAGCATATCAACGCGGTGAAGGATCTTTGCGGCGAGATTGCCTTGTTTGGATTGGTGAAGGATCGTAAGCATAAAACCCGCGGGTTAGTCTCTTTGGATGGGGAAGTGGACCTGCGGAGCGATCCCACTTTATATGGCTTCTTTTCTGCTCTGCAAGAAGAAGTCCACCGCTATGCCATCACCTATATGAAGAAAAAACACAGCAAGAAGATGGTCCGTTCTCCCTTATTGGATTTGGAAGGGATGGGCCCTGCGCGGTTGAAGAAATTCAAAAAAGCCTTCCCCAAGGGAATTGGGGAGAGCACCCCGCAGGAGATTGCCGAAAAGGCGGGAATTCCGCTTTCGTTGGCGGAGCGGATTTTTGCATATTACGGAGGAACTCAATTATGATGCGCATTATCGCAGGAACCAAGCGGGGCAAACGCCTTGCCACCTTGGACGGGGAAGATACCCGCCCGACCTTGGAGCGGCTGAAACAGGCGCTCTTTTCGGCGATCCAGTTTGAGCTTGCCGACCGCACCGTTTTGGATTTGTTCGGCGGCAGCGGTCAGCTGGGTCTGGAAGCATTATCCCGCGGGGCGGCCTTTTGCCATTTCAACGATATGAACCCCGCCGCAGTCAAAATCATCCAAAAAAATTTGCAGGAATGCGGATTTGAAAAAGATGCAAAAGTGACTTGCGCAGATTATAATATGTGTGTTAAAATGATAGAAAGGGATCCCAAAAAGCCCGATCTGGTCTTTTTGGACCCGCCCTACCGCAAAGGGTTTGCCGAAGATGCCTTAAAGCATCTGGCGCCGATGCTGGCGGAGGGAGCCTTGGTGGCGGTGGAGACCGCAAGCGACGAGCAGTTTGCCTTTGCAGGCTTGGCTTTGCGTAAGGAATACCGCCAAGGGGCAGTGAAAATGACACTCTTGGAAAAGAGGAGGATGGATCAATGAGAATAGCGATCTGCCCGGGTTCTTTCGACCCGGTGACGATGGGGCATCTGGATATCATCTCCCGCTCCGCCAAGCTTTTTGATAAGGTTTATGTGGCGGTGCTGGAAAATAGCTCAAAAAAACCGCTCTTTTCGGTGGAAAAGCGGATCGAACTGCTCAACCGTTGCATTGCCGACCTGCCCAATGTGGAAGTCATCACCTTTTCAGGTCTGCTGGTGGATTGCGCCAAAGAGAATGGCGCCATCGCCATTGTCAAGGGTTTAAGAGCGGTGACAGACTTTGAATATGAATTCCAGATGGCGCTGATCAATAAAAAACTCAATCGTGAAGTGGAAACATTATTCTTAAATACCAACGCCAAGTATATGTACCTTTCTTCCAGCATTGTCAAGGAAGTGGCTCGCAACGGCGGGGATATTGCGGATTTTGTCCATCCCGCAGTGATTGATGATATCAAAAATGGTGAAAAGGAAGAAATAAAACTTGAAGGGATTGAGTTGGAACAAGACAATTTGGCTAACTTTGCCCGCCATAATAAAGATGCCATTATTGACAATTTGCGATTATTGGGATTCGAACTATATGAGTTAGAAAATATAGGTTATTCATTTGAATATGAGGGACATACTCTCTTCGTGATATTTGATGAAAAAGATGTTCATGATGTTGATTGCTTTAGCAATGCTTCTGTCAATCGTCGGCTGTGGCTCAACAGGAAAATTTGTATATCCTACCGCAAATCTCTCATCGGGCGAACACAGTGCAAGTATTTATGCCAAAGATTCGTTTGGAAATAATATAA
>CALGEL010000065.1 GCA_937881855.1 uncultured Clostridia bacterium
GCACGAAGGTTTTGTCGGGCACCGCCCGCAGCGGTCGACAAAAACCGAGAGCGCACCGCATCCACTGTGTCAACCCGCTTTCTCTTTTTTTGCCATCGTTCACAAGTGCCCTATTCCGCCGTCTTTTCTTTTTTAAGGTTGCGTCGGACGTCGATTTATGTTAAAATAAAAAAGATGTTAATAAATTAGGAGAAAATTCTTATGAACAAATACGGACTTTCGGTGAAATGGTTAGCCGTTTCTTGCTATGAAATACGCTATGGTGATAAGACGATCGTCACCGATCCTTTTGAGACCGAAGGTGCGGTGGAAGGGTGCGATATGGTTTGTCTCAGCCATTGCCATTTCGACCATATTGAAGATCTTCCTTCGGTGGCGGAACAATTTGACCCCATCATTCTTTGCGGAGATAAGACCGCCTATGGTCTGGCGGAATGGCTGGACCGTGATCCCGCCGCCATCTATCCGATGTACCCCGATAATGAATTGGATTTCGGCTGGGTCAAGGTGCGGGCGATCTATGGTCGGCATAAGGGCGGCAAAGGCACCTTCTCCGGCTTGAAGACCCGCCTGAATAGCTTTGAATCCTGCCAAAAGGACCCCCGCTTGGCGGCCATTCAGCTGACAGGGAGTATGGAATACCGCAACTTCCTGCTGACCTTTGATAACGGCGCCAAGCTTTTAATTTGGGGCGGGGATGCGACGATCGATCAGAAAAATCTCTGCGCTAAATTAGGCGCGGATATCGCCATCATTCAACGCTCCAAGGACGAAGCAAAGGCGGAGTTTGCCGCCGCGCTGGGGTGCGAGATTTTGCTCCCCCATCACCAGCATTTCCATAAGGATGATACCGAGCTTCTTGCGGAGATGAAAGAGAAATTTTTGAGCAAAGCACCTAAGGCGGTATTTATTGACCCGCCCAAGGGTGAATGGATTGAACTATGATGAAAGAAGAACTTTTATTTAAAGATTTAGGCCTTTCGGAGCAGATGCTCAAAGCCTTGGAAGAAAAGGGTTATGCCTATCCCACGACGGTGCAGAAATTGGCGATTCCTGAATTTATGGCCTGGAAGGACGTGGTCGCCAAGGCGCCCACCGGCACCGGCAAGACCTTCGCCTTCGGCATCCCGATGATTGAGCATATTGATGCCGATTGCGCCGAAATTCAAGGGCTGATTTTAGCCCCCACCCGCGAGCTGGCGATGCAGATCGGGGAAGAACTTCGGGGGCTGTTGACCTTCTATCAAGGCATCCGCGTGGCGGTGCTTTACGGCGGCGCGGGAATGGAAGGGCAGATTCGCCAATTGGAGAAAAAGCCCCAAATTATTGTCGCTACTCCCGGTCGGTTGATGGACCACCATAAACGCCGCAATTTGAAATTCGATAAGATCCAGACCGTTGTTCTGGACGAAGCGGATCGGATGCTGGATATGGGCTTTTATAAGGATGTTACCCATATCATCGATCTGGTGAAAAACCGCCGAAATTTGGGGCTGTTTTCCGCCACCATCAGTCAGGAAGTAATGAACGTTTCCTGGAAGTACCAGCGGGATGAAGTGGAGATCACCGTCCAGCCGCAAAAGCAGGACCGCCCCGATATCGATCAGTTTTCGGTGACCGTCCCTGCCTTCAAAAAGATCGAAGCGTCCCAAACCTTAATTCAAGAAGGACCTTTTGAGCGAATCATTGTCTTTTGCAATACCAAGGTGATGTGCCAACGGTTGACCGACGATCTGCGCAAGGTCGGAGTCGATTGTGATTGCTTGCATGGGGATATTCCCCAAAGCAAGCGGGAGAAAACGATGCAAAAATACCGCGACGGCAAATTGAAAGCCTTGATCGCTACCGACGTGGCTTCCCGCGGTATCGATGTGGACGATGTGGACTGCGTTTTGAATTTCGATATCCCCGAAGAGATGGAATATTATATCCATCGCATCGGCAGAACCGGTCGGGCGCAGAAAAAGGGCGTGGTCTTTTCGCTGATCAATAATTTTGCCGAAAAGACCAAGCTGGAAGAAATTAAGAAATATACCAAATATGAAATGAAGGCGTTGGTGCTGGGAGAGGACGGTGTCCTTGCCGAAGCCCCCGAAGAAGAACCACCCGCCGCCCCTGCGCCGATGGGTCGGCGTCGCCGAAGAAGATAAAAAAGAGAGATGCAATGCATCTCTCTTTTTGTATAATTTGGAAAATTCTTACCAAACTAACGGTATGAATGAATTATGGACTCAAAATTTGGAAATGCCGCGGTTTGCGCCGCTGCGCTATGATCTTAAAACCGATGTTCTGATCATCGGCGGGGGGTTGAGCGGGTTGCTCTGCGCCCATAAGTTACAGCAGGCGGGGGTGGATTATGCATTGATCGAGGCCCATCGGATCGGCTGCGGAACTTCGGGGCGCTCCACCGCCAAAATCACCGCCCAGCACGGGCTTTGCTATCAAAATATTTTGCAAAAGTTCGGGTTGGAAAAGGCGCAGATGGTGCTGACGGCAAACCTGAATGCTCTGGAACAATATCGGGCATTGGCGCAAGAGTTGGAATTTGATTTTGAAGAAAAGGATAACTATATCTATTCTGCCGACCCGCTGAAATTGGAGCAGGAGTTGCAGGCTCTGCAAACGATCGGCTATGCCGCCGATTTGGTACAAAACCTTTCATTGCCCATCGAGACGGCGGGGGCGGTGCGGTTTTCAAGGCAGGCGCAATGCCATCCGATGAAATTGATGGCGGGGCTTGCCAAGGGGTTGCATATCTATGAGCAGACTTCTGCCCGCTCCTTCAACGGAATGGATGTGGTCACCGATGGGGGCAGTATCGCCGCCCAAAAGATTATTTTTGCCACCCATTTTCCCATCTTAAATTCCTGCGGCGGTTATTTTATGAAACTTTATCAGCACCGCTCGTATGTCTCGGCGTGGGAAGGTGCGCCTTTGCCCGAAGGAATGTTTATGGGGGATACCCCCGATGCCATCTCTTTCCGCAGTTACGGAGATCTATTGCTTTTGGGCGGTGGCGCCCACCGCACCGGAAAGCAAGGGGGCGGATGGCGGGAACTTCGCACCTTTGCCCGCAAGCATTATCCCGAAGCGAAGGAGCGGTATCGTTGGGCGGCGCAGGACTGCATGAGCTTAGATGGCGTACCCTATATCGGCCATTATGCCAAAGGGAAGCAAGATCTTTATGTGGCAACCGGCTATAATAAATGGGGATTCACAAGCTCGATGGTCGCCGCTGATCAGATCACCAAAATGATGTTGGAGCAGGATACCCCTTGCGCCCCTGCCTTTGAGCCTTCCCGCAGTATCCTGCATCGGCAGTTGGCGGTCAATTTGGGAGAATCGGTGGTGCATCTCATTAAGCCCACCGTACCCCGCTGTTCCCATCTGGGCTGTGCGCTGGTGTGGAACCGCCGCGAGCGGTGCTGGGATTGCCCCTGCCATGGCTCTCGCTTCACCGCCGACGGGGAAATTTTGGAATCCCCCGCCACCGAAGATCTGCAATAAGAAACGAAGTTTACCCTTGCGGGTAAGTGAAGTTATGTGCATAGTGAAGTTCACTTCGTGAGTGAAGTTTCGCCATTGGCGAAGAGAAAACGAACGAGACTTCACTTTTGCATTAGAAAAAACTTCACAAAAAAACACCGCAATGCATTGCATTGCGGTGTTTTGTTTACTTATTTACACCAATTAGGCAAGTTCAGCGAAATACTTAATGGTGCGAACCATCTGGCTGGTGTAGCTGTTCTCGTTATCATACCAAGAAACAACCTGAACCTGATAGGTGTCTTCATCGATCTTAGCAACCATAGTCTGGGTAGCATCGAACAAAGAACCATAGGTGATACCAACGATGTCGGAAGAAACCAGCTCTTCTTCGGTATAGCCGAAGGAAGCGGAGGAAGCAGCCTTCATTGCGGCGTTGATGCCTTCCTTAGTGATGTCCTTGCCCTTAACAACGGCAACCAACAGAGTGGTGGAGCCGGTGGGGACAGGAACACGCTGAGCAGAACCGATCAGCTTGCCGTTCAGCTCGGGGATAACCAAGCCGATCGCCTTAGCAGCACCGGTGCTGTTGGGAACGATGTTTGCAGCGGCAGCGCGAGCGCGGCGCAGGTCACCCTTTCTGTGGGGACCATCGAGAACCATCTGGTCGCCGGTATAAGCATGAACGGTGGTCATGATACCGCTCTGGATGGGAGCATATTCATTGAGTGCCTTTGCCATGGGAGCCAGGCAGTTGGTGGTGCAGGAAGCAGCAGAAATGATGGTGTCTTCCTTGGTCAGGGTGTTTTCGTTAACGCTGAAAACAACAGTGGGCAGGTCGTTGCCTGCGGGAGCAGAGATAACAACCTTCTTTGCGCCTGCTGCGATATGAGCAGAAGCCTTCTCCTTAGAAGTATAGAAGCCGGTGCATTCCAGAACAACGTCCACACCGATCTCGCCCCAGGGCAGATCAGCAGCGTTCTTCTCGGCATAGATCTTGATGGTCTTACCATCGACGGTGATCTCGCCTTCGCCTGCGATTACTTCATGACCATCGTAACGGCCCTGAGCGGAATCGTATTTGAGCAGGTGAGCCAGCATTTTGGCATCGGTCAGATCGTTGATTGCAACGATTTCGTAGCCTTCGGCGCCGAACATCTGGCGGAATGCCAAACGACCGATTCTGCCGAAGCCATTGATAGCAACTTTAACAGACATGTTAGTAGCCTCCTAAAAAAATATTTTTTAATTTTTACCATCGTTTATTATACACCAAAAACTTTGTTCTTTTCAAGCCCATTTTTTATTTTCGCCGTTATATCATAAAATAATTCGCCTTTTGGGGTGCTTTCGGTTGAAAATTACCAAAAAATATGGTAAAGTATCAAAAAGAAAGGAAGGCTTGGCTTATGGTTTTGCTCAGCAGTATTGTCAACGGATGCACCATTATTGCAGGCGCTTTGCTTGGCGCACTTTTAAATAAGGGGTTGCCCGAACGGATCACCAAAGGGGTGATGCAGGGGATGGCGCTTTGCGTCCTTGCCATCGGCATCAAGGGAATTTTCGACGGTGAAAACTTTCTGATTACCATTCTTTCCATCGCTTTGGGCGGTGCGCTGGGGTATTGGATCGATCCGGATCGCCATCTCAACCGCTTCGGCGATTGGTTGCAAAGCAAATTAACCAAGGGGAAAAACGGCACCTTTGGGGAAGGGTTTGTCACCGCCACGCTGATGGTCTGCATCGGGGCAATGGCAATCACCGGCGCCTTGGATTGCGGTATCCGCGGGGATCATACCACCCTTTTTGCCAAATCAATGTTGGATTTTGTCACCTGCTTGGTGCTGGCTTCTTCCATGGGGATCGGTGTGGCGCTGGCGGGACCGGCCTGCTTTTTATATCAAGGCGCCATTGCGCTGGGCGGCAGCGCCATCGCGGGATTTTTGAGCGATGGGATGGTCAATGAGATGAGCTGTGTCGGCTCCCTTTTGATTATCGCTATTGCGCTCAATATGCTGGGTCTGACTAAAATCAAGGTGGTCAATCTGATCCCCGCCTGCTTTTTGCCCTTGATTTTTTGCCTGTTTATGTGATAAAATATAAAAAATATTTGAAGGAGAGTTTTTAGATATGGCAAACGAATATGGAAATGATTTTGTAGTTCTCACCGATGAGGATGGCAGAGAGATTGAATTTGAAGTGTTGGGCAGTGTGGATGTGGACGGTATCACCTATGTCGGCCTGATCGAGCAGTTCGACGATCCCCAAGAGCAGCTGGACAGCGATGGCAGAATGATCGTTCTCAAAGCCATCGAAGACGATAACGGCGAAGAACTGCTGGTCACCATCGACGATGAAGAACTGGCGAGCGTTCTGCCCGCCTTTGAAGAAGCCTTGGGCGAAGAGTATGATATTGGGGAAGAAGAATAATTTCCAAAAAGTAAAGTAAAATAAGAAATACCCCCTGCGGTGTTCGTGGCGTGCATTCATTGAGCCTACACTTACGAAACGGGATCGCGCTCGGGCGCTGTGAGCATGCCGGCTCTGGTGAAAACCAATGTCGGAAGCCTGTGAGGCCAACCCGGCAAAAACCCATAGTGACCTTTTGGGGTCATATAAATGCACATATACCACGGCATTCGCGGGGCTTTTTTAGCTTTGAACGGAATTTTTTGGCGGCTTTTCCGATTTTTTGTCTTTGCGGTATCGACATACAGCGGTAGCCAAAGAAATCAAAAAATCCACTCAAAAAATCCTCGTTGAAAGCAAAAAAAGAAGGATGACGATATGGATCAATTTTTAAGAACCGAAAGTTTAATAGGGAAAGATGCCTTGGCGAAACTGCAAAATGCCCATATTGCGGTGATTGGGCTGGGCGGTGTCGGCGGTTATGCGGTGGAAGGACTGGTACGCTGCGGTGTTGGCGGACTGGAGCTTGTTGACCACGATACCATCAGTATCACCAATATCAACCGGCAAATTCTGGCCACCTCCAAAACCGTAGGCATGGACAAAGCAGAAGCCGCAAGGCAGCGGGTGTTGGAGATTGATCCCACAGTCCGCGTTGCCGCCCGGAAGGAATTTTTTGGGCCGGATACCGCCCACCTTTTTGATTTTTCCGGGTACGACTATGTGGTGGATGCCATCGATACTGTCACCGGGAAGCTGGCGCTCATCAAAGCCGCACAGGATGCGGGCGTTCCCATTATCAGCTGCATGGGTACGGGCAACAAGTTAGACCCTACCAAATTCCAGATCGCCGATATTACCAAGACATCCGTCTGTCCCCTGGCCCGGATCATGCGGAAGGAATGCGTCAAACGGGGCATCCGTCATTTGAAAGTACTGTTCTCCACGGAAGACCCCATCTCCCCTGTCGTCACCTCCCATGAGGAGTTGCCGGAAGGTCGGCGGGCGCTGCCGGGCAGCGTGTCTTTTGTGCCATCGGTAGCCGGCCTCATGATCGCCGGCGAGGTAATCAAAGATTTAATCAAATAAAAAGTCCCATCCTTCCGGATGGGACTTTTCCTGTTTTTAACAGTTCAGACGATCTTCTAAATCGCATACCTGCAAACAGCGCAGCCAATTGTCAATTTACGGCACGGTTTTTCTTGATGTAGTACCAAGTCACCTTATGCGCTTATTTGTGTTGACTGAACTACGCCCAGCAGCTTGCCGCCGGCAGAGAATTTATATACCACATCTTCGATGGTATATTCGCCGGTGACCATTGCGCCGGTTTCGTCTAAGTAGTACTTTGTGCCGCTCAGTTCCAGCCAGCCGGTCACCTTGGTGCCGTTCTGGTAATAGTACCAAACGCCACTCTCCTGCGCCCAGCCGGTTTTGGCGGGTTTTTGGACTTCGCCCAACCACTTGCCGCCGCTGGAGAATTTGTGGACAACACCTTCAATGGTAAACTGTCCGGTCACCATTGCACCGCTACCTCTGAGGTAGTACTTCGTGTTACCCAATTGCAGCCAGCCGGTTTGCATGACGCCGTTTGCATCCAGGTAGTACCACTTGCTGCTGACTTCGACCCAGCCGGTCTTTTTGACGCCGTTCTGGTAGTAGTACCAATCGGTGCCGTCCTGCACCCAGCCGGTCTTGGCGGGTTTCTTTTCGCCCAGCCACTTGCCGCCGCTGGAGAATTTGTGGACCTTGCCTGCAATAGTGTACTCGCCGGTGACCATTACGCCGGTTGCGTCTAAGTAGTACTTTGTACCGCTCAGTTCCAGCCAGCCGATCTTCTTGACGCCGTTTTCGTAGTAATACCACTTGCCATCCAACGCAAGCCAGCCGTTTTCCGGAATCTGTACAAAGTGAATCTCGTCGTTCGTCAGGCCAATGCGGTAGCCAATTTCAATTTGCTCCCATTGTGCCTCGGTACCCATATAATACACATCAGCAAGGCTATAGCAATCAAGGAACGCATAATCGCCAATGGTGGTGACACTACTAGGAATCGTCACAGAGGTCAGACCAATACACCCCATAAATGTACAGCCTCCAATTGTGGTTACGCTATCCGGGATGGTCACAGAGGTCAGGCCGTTACATCCACGGAACGCATCATCGCCAATGGTGGTCACACTATCCGGGATCGTCACAGAGGTCAGGCTGTCACACCAAGAGAATGCATTCATGCCAATACTGGTTACGCTGTCTGGGATAGTTACACTGGTCAAGTTAGTGCAATTATTAAAGGCAAATACAGGAATCTCAGTAACAGTACGGTCCAAAACAACATCTGTTACTTCGTTTCCGCTTGCATCCAGAATATGCACTTTTTCGGCATATCTAGCGGGATTCGCATAATTATCACCAAACGAAATCTTACACCAGGTGTTTGCATCTGTGATGTACAAATCGGTTAGGCTGTCGCAATATTTGAACGCTCCTTTTCCAATGGCGGTGACACTGTCCGGGATCGTTACTGAGGTCAGGCTAGCGCAACCCCAGAACGCATCATCGCCAATGGTGGTGACGCTGTCTGGAATAGTCACAGTGGTCAGATTGGTGCAACAGGTTATGTAACGGGTGCACATCTTCACTATGAGGTTAAGGTTAACGGTAGAAATGTTAATCCAATGAACTATTTGAAACGATAACTGATTTTATAGGATTTATTATGGAAAAATTTGTGATTGCAGGGCTTAAAACTGAATACAATGTGCGTGGTGAACTTCTTCGTGACCGTTCAAAGTCTTACAAGGCAGATTTTGACGATAGCGAAACTCAAATCAGACTCAATATAAAAGAAGATTTTATTAAAATGAAAAAAGAGGGAATCCCATATCTTTCTCTTGACGAACACGAGTATATGTGGACTTGTGAAGCGTTTTATAACGAACTTTTAAGACATAATGGTATGATGCTTCATTCCTCTTGCGTTGAAAAAGATGGTTTTGCATATCTGTTTTCTGCGCGAAGTGGTACTGGTAAATCAACACATACTCATTTATGGCTTAAAAATTTACCGGGAACACGAATTATAAATGATGATAAGCCTGTTTTGATAAAGGAAAATGATGTTTGGTATGCTTGTGGCACACCATTTTCAGGAAAAACAGATGAAAACGAAAAT
>CALGEL010000066.1 GCA_937881855.1 uncultured Clostridia bacterium
GAAAAGGCGATAAAGCCCAAAGCAACATCGGCGATGATGGATAGACCCTTGATCTGCTCGATGGAATTGAAGCCTAAGCCTTGAACACCGAATGCACCGATCAGATAAGGTCCGATCAAAATGCCTGCCACCAGATAGGCGGTAACCGCAGGCAGTTGCACCGACTTAGCCAGGCGGGAAAGCATCAGCCCTGCAAAAAGGGCGACAGATAAACAAAGTAAGATTTCCATTTTTATAATATCTCCTTGGAAAAATTTCCGTAGGTTATTATAGCACTATCGTTTTTAATATTCAAGAATTATTTATAATTGACAAAAAAACAAAAATATCGCATAATTAAATCAACAAATTTTCTCGGAGATTTATTGCTATGATGATTTTTGCATTAATTCTTTTTGCAGTCACCTTTATCTCAATGATGTTTTTTGAAAAGTATCGCCCTTATATCGCGTTGACTTCGGGTGCGATCTTCATCGTCAGCGGAATGCTTCCGCTCAATGAGATCTGGGGCTCGATCGATTGGAACGTCATTATGATGATCGTGGGAACGATGGGGCTGGTCGCCTTGTTTGTGGAGAGCAAGATGCCGGCGCTGTTGGCGGATCTTTTGATGGAAAAGGTTCCGAATGTGCAATGGGCGGCGGTATCCTTGTCGCTGTTTTCGGGATTCATTTCCGCCTTTGTGGATAACGTGGCGACCGTCTTGATGGTGGCTCCTATTGCGTTGGAGATCTGCCGCAAGCTCAAAACCAATCCGGTTCCGTTTTTGATCGCCGTCGCGGTTTCTTCCAATCTGCAAGGTGCCGCCACATTGATCGGGGATACAACAGCGATTATGCTGGGCTCCGAAGCGAAGATGAGCTTTTTGGATTTCTTCTGGTATCAAGGGAAACCGAGTATCTTCTTCGCGGTAGAGTTGGGCGCTGTGATTTCAGCGGTTATTCTCTATTTCATTTTCCGCAAGGAAAAGGGTGCGATCCCCAAGACGGACGAACGCACCAAGGTGACCGACTATGTTCCTACGGCACTGTTGGTTTCCGCGTTGGTTCTTTTGATTGCGGCATCCTTTGTACCGGTGAAACCGGAGATTACAAACGGATTGATTTGTTGCGTATTGTTGGTCATTGGCTTGATCTATACTTGGATCCGTACCAAAAAACTTTCTTCGATCGTCGCGCCCTTGAAAGAAGTTGATTTCATCACCATCGGTATCCTGATGGGCTTGTTCCTGATGATCGGCGGCATTGAAAGCCAAGGCGTCATTGAAGCGGCGGCAAATCTTTTGGCAGGTGCCGGCGAAGGAAAACTGTTCCTGATGTATACCATCATTGTCTGGGCGTCGGTGGTTCTTTCGGCGTTCATTGATAATATTCCGTATGTTGCGACCATGCTTCCGTTGATTACAGGCTTGGGTGCAAAATTGGGTATTGATCCCACCGTTCTTTATTTCGGCCTGCTTTCCGGTGCCACTCTCGGCGGCAACTGTACCCCCATCGGGGCTTCTGCCAATATTACCGGCATCGGTATTCTTCGTAAAAACGGATATACCGTTCAAAATAAGGATTTCTTCCGTATCGGTATTCCATTCACTCTCGCAGCCATAATTCCCGCCTATATTTACATTTGGTTGGTTTATGGTGTTTGATGATTATCATATAAAAAATCCCGTGTGCATCGCACACGGGATTTTTTATTTAAGCAGTCACATAATGCTTTCTTGTAACAAATTGTAAAAGGGCGATGATCCCAACCAATGCCAAGCCTACCAGGTCGGTTGCCAAACCGGGATAGATCAGCATCAAGCCGCCGGCGGCGCTTATAATGCGTTGCCACCAAGGCATCTTATGCAGGAACCAGCCTTCGATACCCGCCGAAACGGCAAACATACCGACGATGGACGTGACACAGATGAGAATAACATCGAAGATAGCAGTGTCGATCAAAAGCATCGCGGGGTTCAAAGCAAAAATGTAGGGGATGATAAAGGCACCGATCGCCAGCTTGGTGGCGGTAACGGCGGTTTTCATCGGGTTTGCTTGAGCAATCGCCGCGCCCGCGTAGGCCGCCAAAGCCACCGGTGGGGTGAGATCGGCCACGATACCGAAATAGAAAACAAAGAGATGAGCCGCAATCGCGGGAACACCCATCGCAATCAAAATGGGCGCGCAGGTGGCGGCCATAATGCAATAGTTCGCGGTGGTGGGAACACCCATACCGAGAATGATGCAGCAGATCATCGTTAAGAACAGAGCGACCAGAACATTATTTCCGGAGAAGGAAATAACTGCGGTCTGCAAAACAGCGGCCAAGCCGGTCATGGTAATGATACCGGAGATAATTCCCGCAACACCGCAGGCAACGGCGACAGAGATGATTCCCTGCCCGCCGGCCGCCAACGCCTCAAAGATGCGTTTGGGGGTGATCCGTTCTTCTTTATTGAACAGACCGACAATAATGGTTGCCACAATGGCGATGGCGGCAGCATAAGAGATGGTAAAGAAATTACCGCTGACCAGAAAGATCAGAAGAAGCAAGGGGAGAAGAAGATAAAGTTGCTTCAATAAGGGCTTGGCCTCGGGCATTTCGTCTTTGGTCAGCCCGCGTAAGCCTTCTTTTTTTGCTTCCAGATGGACGGTGATGAAAACACCTGCAAAATAGAGAACAGCCGGTAAGATGGCGCAAACAATAAGCTTACCATAGTTGATGCCCAAGTTTTCAGCAATCAAAAATGCGGCAGCGCCCATGATCGGGGGCATAATCTGACCGCCGGTGGAAGCGGATGCTTCGGCGGCGGCGGCAAACTCAGGTTTGTAACCGGCCTTTTTCATTAAGGGGATGGTAACCGAGCCGGAACCAACGGTGTTGGCAACCGACGAACCGGAGACCATTCCTTCCAAAGCGCTGGCAATAACCGCCACTTTGGCAGGACCGCCGGAAAACTTTCCGACAACGAGATTGGCAACCTTGATGAAGAAATCGGCAATACCGGTCCGCTCCAAAAAGGCACCGAAAATAATGAAGATGGCGATGAAGCTTCCGCAGGCGCGGATCGGGGGGCCGATGATGCCGCTTTCAGCATAAAAAATGGACTGAACAATATGGCGAAGTTCATTCCAAGCATTCATACTGCTGAAATGGATAATGGCATAGACCAGCAAAGCACCCGCCACAATCAAGATGGGCAAACCCACGCAACGGCGGCAAAGCTCCGCCAATGCCAGAATACCGATGATACCGGCAACCACATGGGGAACACCGATGTTCAGCCCCAACTTGCCGATCTCTATGGCAAAGATGGCATAAAAGAGAAATGCGCCGGTACCCAAAACCATAATGATGATATCATACCAGGGCAGATGGTTGGTTTTTTGCTTCCCTTTTTTTATAGGGAAGACCAAAAATCCGCAAAGGATGATAAATGCCATAAAGGCGGAGATTTTGGTCTGGAAATACCAGGTGCCGTCAAAGGTGACGTATAAACAAAATGCGGCAAAAACTGCAAGAACGCATTGAACAATGATCTTCGGAATTCCTTCCCACACGCGGGTGTTGGATTCCCGATCAAATTTTTTCATAACCTCGTCCAGATCCATCGGACCTTGAGGCTCTTCAGCTTTGTTCCGCTTGAATATAGCTTTGAGTTTTTCGAGCAAAGCCATAAGCTACCTCCTTAAATTTTCATAAAAGGACTGCGGCGATGAAAATCGCCGCAGTCGAATGTGCGATTAGTTCCAATTACTCGGCAGTAACGGTGATACCCTTTTCTGCGAAGTATTTGGCAGCGCCCTTATGGAAGGGAGCATCCATACCGGTGGTAGCATTGGTCAGATCCAATTCAGCGCTCTTTGCGTGAGAGATGGTATCTTTGTTGTCAAAGATCGCTGCGGTCAGAGCGTAGATGTCATCTTCGGATGCGTTGGCATCGCAGATCAAGGTAGCCTTAACAGTGATGGTCTCCACATCGGCTTCCTGATCCTTATAGGTGCCGGCAGGAATGGTATAAGAGGTGTAGTAGGGGCAAGCATTCATAATCTTGGTAGCGATATCGCCATCGATGGGAACCAGCCAAGCATTGTTGGTGGTGCAAAGATCGGTGATTGCGGGGGTGGGAGCACCTGCTACGATGAAAGCGGCATCGATCTGGCCGTTCTTCAAAGCATCTGCGCTATCGGCAAAGCTTTGCTTTTGGGCATTGATGTCGTTCTCGGTCAAGCCTGCGGCAGTCAGAACGTCGATGGCGTTGAAGTAAACACCGGAACCGGGAGCGCCGATGGAAACAGTCTTGCCTTTCAGATCGGCAACACTCTTGATGTTCTTATCCATAGTGATCAGCTGAACAGCTTCGGCATACAGACCCGCCACAACGCGGAAGGAATCAACCTTGCCTTCTTCTTCGAAGGTACCGCTGCCGGCCCAAGCATAAGCCAGAACGTCGGACTGAACGGTGGCTAATTGATAGATACCGGCATCGATGCCCTGAATGTTGGCCTTGGAACCGTCGGTGGAAACGGCGGTAACGTTGATACCGGTGTGTTCTTTAATGGTGGAACCCAGAACGTTGCCGTATGCATAGTAAGTACCCGCAGTACCGCCGGTACCCATCGTCATACCCGCGGAACCGCAGGATGCCAGAGTAAGGGCAAGCGCCAGAGTTAAAACGATTGCGATGATCTTCTTCATCATTGATATTTCCTCCTAAAAATTTAGTATACTAAAGTATTATACAATAAAAATTATAATTTGGCAAGTAAAATATTGCTAAAATCAAAAAAAGTGCGGAAGATCCGCACTTTTTGATCTTATTTTGAATAGACCTTGATCCCTTGCTCGGCAAAGTATTTTGCCGCCCCTTGATGGAACGGAACATCTACACCGCTGTAAGCAAAATCAATGTCGATATCTTTGAGAGCCACCTTGGTGATCTCATAAATTTCATCCTTCTCGCAGTCGGCACCGCAGAAAAGGATCGTTTTTACGCCAAGGGTGGGAACCGCCTTTTCCTGATCGGTAAAGGATTGGGCGGGGATGGTGCTTTGGAAGTAGTCGTCGTTCTC
>CALGEL010000067.1 GCA_937881855.1 uncultured Clostridia bacterium
GGAAATGGTTCGTTCTCATAGAATCACCAAAAAGAAAAGGCACCCTGTTGGGTGCTCGGTTGAAAGTTTGTGCGAAAGAAATTCGGAGAAACTCTGCGTTCTCGGTTTTTGCCGACGGCTTCGAGCCGTTCGCGGCAAAACCTTCGTACTCGAGACACGGCAGACCACCCCGCCTATCGCGGCGGTGCGGCTGCCTCAACGAACACATTTCCGCAAGCGGAAATGGTTCGTTCTCATAGAATCACCAAAAAGAAAAGGCACCCTGTTGGGTGCCTTTTCTTTTTGGTGATCCATCGGAGAATCGAACTCCGGACAACCTGATTAAAAGTCAGGTGCTCTGCCAGCTGAGCTAATGGATCATTTTTTTGACGCTAATACATTATACAAGGTGTGGATTTATTTGTCAAGAAAATTTTTTTGAAAAAAATAAAGGTATTTTGTCTGTTCTTTTGTATTAATATAATAGGAGGACAAGCAGGATGAATTTTCGACAACAACAAGAAGAATTTGAAGCGCAAACGTTATCATCGTATGCGACCCTTTCCCGCGATAGCAAAGGGCGGGAAGAGCCGCTCGAGCCTTGCCCCTTGCGAACCTGCTTTTGCAGAGATCGGGATCGCATCATTCATTCCAAGGCGTTCCGTCGATTAAAGCATAAGACTCAGGTGTTTTTAAGTCCCACCGGCGACCATTATCGCACGCGGCTGACCCATACCTTGGAAGTTTCGCAGATCGCGCGCAGCATTGCTCGTTGCCTGAAACTCAATGAAGATCTCACCGAAGCGATTGCCTTGGGGCACGATCTGGGGCATACCCCCTTTGGTCACGCAGGCGAGCGGGCTTTGGATGCGGTGGCATCTATTTCCTTTTGCCATAATGAGCAAAGCGTGCGGGTGGCGCGGAATTTGGAAAAACTCAATCTGACCCAAGAAGTCTTGAACGGAATGGTCTGCCATACCGGCGATACCTTACCTGCCACCTTTGAAGGTCAGGTGGTGCGGCTTTCCGACCGCATTGCCTATATTAACCACGATATAGACGACGCCCTGCGCGGCGGCATCATTCAAGAAGCGGATCTGCCCCAATCGGCGGTGGCACTATTGGGTGCGACCGGCGCGACCCGCATCAATGCATTGGTGCGCGGGGTGGTGGACCATAGCCTGAATAACGATCAGGTGTCCCTTTGCCCCGGGATTAATATCGATCCCGAGATCGGCGCGGCGCTGGATACCATGCGCGCCTTTATGTTTGAAAAGGTATACACAGGCTCTCGCGCCAAGACGGAAGAAGCCAAAGCAGAGCAGTTAATTCAACGGCTCTTTAAGCATTTTTGCGCAAACCCCGAAGAAATCCCCGATGAATATCGGTTTGTTCTGGAAGAAGAAGGGGTGGAGCGCGCAGTCATCGATTATCTGGCGGGGATGACCGATACTTATGTTATCAATCTTTACCGCGAATTATACTTACCGAAAGGATGGGAATTTTAAATGGCGCTGGATAGCCGTTTTTTAGCCGAACTGAAAATGCGCAACGGCATTGCCGAAACCATCGGTTCTGCAATTCAACTGAAAAGAAACGGTACCCGCCATGTCGGTCTTTGCCCCTTCCACGGGGAGAAGACTCCGTCCTTTACCGTTTTTGAAGATACCGCTTCCTTCTATTGCTTCGGTTGCGGCGCGGGCGGGGATGTCATCACCTTCACCATGCGGTATAATAATTTGGATTATATCGAAGCGGTGCGGTACCTTGCCGAGCGATCGGGGATGGCGTTGCCCGAAGAAGAAGGGCGCAACGCCGCCTATCAGCGCAAAAAGCGGGAACGGCTTTATGAAATGCATAAGCTGGCGGCAAGGTTTTTCTATAAAAACCTAATGAGCCCCCAAGGAAAAGAAGGGTTGGACTATCTGCTGGGCAGAGGCATTACCAAAGAGTCCATCGTTCGCTATGGATTGGGCTATGCCCCCGATTCCTTTAACGCCTTGAAGGATCATCTGCGGGAGCAGGGCTTTACGCCCGATGAGATGATGGCGGCCAGCCTCATCACCCGCAGCGAGCGCAGTAGCAGTACCTACGATAAGTTTCGCAACCGTGTGATGTTCCCCATCTTTGACCTAAGGGGGAATGTGGTCGCATTTTCGGGGCGGCTGTTGGGGGACGGAAAGCCCAAGTATCTCAACTCCAACGAAACCGAAATTTATACCAAAGGGCAGCATGTGTTCGGCTTGAATTTAGCCAAAAACGAGCCGGATGGGTTGTTAATTCTTTGCGAAGGGAACTTGGATGTGGTGTCGCTCTCCCAGGCGGGCTTTACCGGCGCGGTGGCGCCCTTGGGTACCGCCTTTACCAAAGAGCAGGCGCGGATTTTGGCGAAATATGCCAAGAACATCGTTGTCGCCTTCGATAACGATTCGGCGGGATTGAAAGCCACCGATAAAGCCATTCGCTTTTTGGAAGAGCAGGGGATCCCTGTTCGGGTGTTGCAGATGAGCGGGGCAAAAGATCCCGATGAATTTATCAAAACCTATGGCAGAGAGCGGTTTGAACGATTAATTAAAAGCTCCAAAACCCCCATTGAGTTCCAGCTGGAAAAATTAAAGGCGGGGATGGACATTAACGATACCGCATTGAAAGTCGATTATCTGCGCAAGGCGGTGGAAGTGGTCGGCGCCATCGAAAGCGCGGTGGAGCGGGATGTCTATATCGTCAATCTTGCCAAGGAATTGGGCATCGGTGTCGATGCGGTGCGGCTGGAAGTGGAGCGTTATCGAAAACGCAAGGCGTCTACCGTTCGCAGGCAGATGGTCAAGCAAAGCGAGCAGGAGCTGAAAGGCACCTATGATCGGGTCAATCCCGAGCGGTCGGCCAATCTGCGGGCGGCCCGTAATGAAGAACTGCTGATCTCTATTCTGGCGAAAAATCCCGACCTTTGGAAGCAGGCGGAAGAAAAACTCCCGCCCCAAGAATTTATCACCGAATTTAATCGGCGGGTCTATGAATTTATTTTAGAAGAGTACCGATCCCAACCGGATCTGCAAGCACCGGTCTTTGCCAAAGCCTTTGATGAAAAGGAAATGGCGCGGATTTCGTTCTTTATCAATACAGCAACGTTGCACGGGGATGCAAAAGGGCAACTTGCCGAATGTATTGAAAATATAAAAAGTGAAAAAGCCAAGCGGATCGATCCCAAGGCATTATCACCGGAAGAGTTAATGAAGAAGTTAAAAGGAGAATTAGGATGAACTTTGAGAAAAAACAATTTTACAAGGAACTTTTAGAACTGGGCAAGGGCAAAGGCTCGCTGACCAACCGCGAAATTATGGATATTCTGGACGAAGTCACTCTGGATCCTGAGCAGATCGAAAAATTATATGATCTGCTGGAAGAGCAGGGGATTGAGATCATCGAAGATTCCGCCGATGATATTGAAGATATTTCCAATATCGTTAAGATCGTGGAAGATAAGGAAGAAGAAGCCGCATCCGATGGGGAGCATACTCTGGTGGACGATCCTGTCAAGGTCTATCTGAAAGAGATCGGTAAGGTACCTTTGCTTTCGGGGGAAGAAGAGATCGAGCTTGCCAAGCAGATGCTCAAAGGCGTGGAATTCCAAAAGATGATTGCTCTGATGGAAGCACGCAACGAAGGCAAGGAGATCGCCGAAGAAGATATGCCGATCTACGAACTGCTGCCCGATGCCTTCGAGCAGGAAGAGCTGGACGCTATGAATGCCGAAATCGCCAAAGGTGAAAAGGCAAAGCAGCGCCTTTCCGAAGCCAACCTGCGCTTGGTCGTTTCCATCGCCAAGCGGTATGTGGGCCGCGGAATGCACTTTTTGGATCTCATTCAGGAAGGCAACTTGGGTCTGATCAAAGCGGTCGAAAAATTCGATTATCAAAAGGGCTATAAATTCTCCACCTACGCCACTTGGTGGATCCGTCAGGCCATCACCCGCGCCATCGCCGATCAGGCAAGAACCATTCGTATCCCTGTCCATATGGTGGAGACCATCAACCGTGTGATGCGTGTTTCTCGCCAGCTGGTGCAGGAATTGGGCAGAGATCCCACCAGCGAAGAGATCGCTCGCGAGATCAATCAGCCGGAAGAAAAGGTGCGCGAAATTTTGAAGATCGCCTTGGATCCCGTTTCCTTGGAAACCCCCATCGGCGAAGAAGAAGATAGCCATCTGGGCGATTTCATTCCCGATGATGATGTTCCCGCTCCGGTGGAAGCCACCTCTCAAATTATGCTGCGGGAGCAGTTGGTGGAAGTCCTTTCCACCCTCACCCCCAGAGAAGCCAAGGTTTTGGAACTGCGCTTTGGTCTGCGTGACGGTCGCCAGCGTACCTTGGAAGAAGTCGGTAAGGAATTTAACGTTACCAGAGAGCGTATTCGCCAGATCGAATCCAAGGCTCTGCGGAAGCTCCGTCATCCCAGCCGCAGCCGCAAGCTGAAGGACTTCTTGGATAACTAATAGGAGTAAGCTAAAATGGAAAAAAACGCAAGAGTTCGTATTTTGTACTTGGCGCAATTGGGTTTGTTGCTTGCAGTTGTTGTTGTTTTGCAATATATCGGCAATTTCATTCCGGTCGTTGCAGGAATCAATTTAACATTGATTCCCATTGTTGTCGGAGCGGCATTGCTGGGTCCTACCGGCGGCTTGATTTTAGGCTTGACCTGTGGGTTGATGACCTTGTTTACACCGATGGCGCAGGGAATTATGAGTTATTCTCCGTTGATGGCGTTGTTGATCTGCTTCGGTAAAACCGGATTGGCAGGCTTTGCTGCCGGCTGGTTCTATCGTTGGATCGCCAAAAAGAATCGGCACATTGGTATTATTACCGCTTCGGTTGCCACACCGATTATCAATACCGGAGTGTTTGTTCTCGGCTGTTCTTTGTTGGTCGATTATTTTATCGGTAATCCCGATGCCGGGTTTGGACCGATTGCTGCCGGAACATCGGCAGGCACGTTTATGGGAATCATCTGTGTGATGATCGCACCGAACTTTATCATTGAATTTCTTGCCAATGCCATTGCATCAACAGCAATTTATCAAGTGGTTAAAGTGATGGAAAAACGAATCCAAAAATAAGCAGGTTCTTTTATGAAAGCAAATGAGAGTTCAAGTATGAAAAAAATCGCAAGTTTTACAGTCAATCACGATATTTTGGAGCGGGGAATGTATCTTTCCCGCGTGGATGGCGATTGCGTTACCTATGATATTCGGATGAAAAAGCCTAATGGCGGAGAGTATCTGGAAAATGCCGCAATGCATACCATCGAGCATCTTTTTGCCACCTTTGCCCGCAATTCCAATGTGGGGCAGGAAATTCTCTATGTCGGCCCGATGGGTTGCAGAACCGGTTTTTATCTGCTGGTGCGAAATAGGGTATCTCATGCTCAAGCCATCGCCCTTGTTTATCAAGCGATGCAATTCATTGCCGATTATGAAGGGGAAATCCCCGGCACGACATCCATCGAATGCGGCAACTATTTGGAGCACGATCTGATCGGCGCCAAAAAAGAAGCCGCCGCCATCGCCGCCGTTCTGAAAGATTGGGACGAAGAGAAAATTTATTACAAATCATAAAAAAGAGCCGCGGTTGCGGCTCTTTTTTATATGCATTGTCGGGTTGACAAGTTGCGGCAAAATATTATATAATAATGTCGTATGCGAATAATATAAAATTCATAAAGGAGATTAAGCAATGAACTACTCACACGAAGTTGAAAGTATGTGCGTTGTGGCTAAGGGCCCCCATCATGGTCCCGCTCCCATCCCCGAAGAGGGCAGATGGGTAAAGGCTACTCAGATCAGCGATATCAGCGGTCTTTCCCACGGTATCGGCTGGTGCGCTCCCCAGCAGGGTTGCTGCAAGCTGACCCTGAATGTTAAGGAAGGTATCATCGAAGAAGCTCTGGTCGAGACCTTGGGCTGCTCCGGTATGACCCATTCCGCCGCTATGGCAGCCGAAGTTTTGCAGGGCAAAACCATTCTGGAAGCATTGAATACCGACTTGGTTTGCGATGCAATCAACGTTGCGATGCGCGAAATCTTTAAGCAACTCGTTTACGGTCGCACCCAGACTGCCTTCTCCGAAGATGGTCTGCCCATCGGCGCTTCTTTGGAAGATTTGGGTAAGGGTCTGCGTTCGCAGGTCGGCACCATGTTTGCCACCAAAGTTAAGGGCGTTCGCTATATGGAAATGGCCGAAGGCTATATCCTGAAGGTCGCGCTGGACGGCAATAATGAATGCATCGGTTATCAGTTTGTCCATCTGGGCAAAATGATGGATATGATCCGCAAGGGTGCTGATCCTAAGGATGCTTTTGAAAAGAATGTCGGTACTTATGGCCGTTTTGCAGACGCTGTCAAGTACATCGATCCCAGAGAAGAATAAGAAAGGAGGAACATTGATAATGGCTACTTTTGAAGGATATGAAAGAAGAATCGGCAAGATCCAGCCTGTTTTGGAGCAGTATGGTTTCGCTTCTTTGGATGAAGCAAACGAATATTGCCTTTCCAAAGGTATTGATGTTGCTTCTATCGTTAAGGGCGTTCAGCCCATTGCATTTGAAAATGCTTGCTGGGCTTATACCCTTGGTTGCGCAATCGCGCTGAAAAATAATAGCAAGAGAGCAGCAGATGCTGCTAAGGATATCGGCGTTGGCTTGCAGGCTTTCTGCATTCCCGGCTCCGTTGCCGAGACCAGAAGCGTAGGCTTGGGCCATGGTAACTTGGCCTCCATGCTGCTGGAAGAAGAGACCAAGTGCTTCTGCTTCCTGGCAGGTCATGAGTCCTTCGCTGCTGCCGAAGGCGCAATCGGTATCGCTCGTACCGCTAATAAGGTTCGTAAAGAGCCCTTGCAGGTTATCCTGAACGGTTTGGGCAAGGATGCCGCTTATATCATTTCCAGAATCAACGGCTTCACCTATGTCGAAACCGAGTATGATTTCTATACCGGCGATCTGAAGATTGTCAATTCCACCGCCTATTCCGATGGCGACCGCGCAAAGGTTCGTTGCTATGGTTCCAACGATGTTTTGGAAGGCGTTGCGATTATGAAGCATGAGCATGTAGACGTTTCCATCACCGGTAACTCCACCAACCCCTCTCGCTTCCAGCATCCTGTCGCAGGCACCTATAAGAAATGGTGTTGGGAAAACGGTAAGAAGTATTTCTCCGTTGCTTCCGGTGGCGGTACCGGCCGTACCCTGCATCCCGACAATATGGCAGCAGGCCCCGCTTCTTACGGCTTGACCGATACCATGGGTCGTATGCATGGTGATGCTCAGTTCGCAGGCTCCTCTTCCGTTCCTGCCCACGTTGAAATGATGGGCTTGATCGGCGCAGGTAACAACCCCATGGTTGGTATGACTGTAGCTGTGGCAGTTGCTGTATCCGAAGCATTGAAATAAACCGCTGAAATTAGCGAAGACCGACAAGAATAATGTAGGGGACCCCGAAAGGGGTCCCTTTTTATGTCTTCGCCATTTTTTGCCCTTGGGCGTATCGCATACGCCTCAAGGGTAAAGAAATGGCGATCTTCATCTAATTTGAGCGGTTTAGACAAAATTGAAAAAAGGAAGTGGCTTGAAAAAGAATGATCGGTATGATACACTGTCCTTATAAATAACAAGGAGAAAATCGGATGAAAAGAAGAATTGCTTTTTTGATGATCGTTATAATGATTCTCGGAATGTTTGGCGGGTGCAAAAGCAACGAGGATGATTTTTCCGTTGACAGTTCTTTTGCGGGAAGCGAGCAGATGGACTGGGGCGACGATAGCGACGATGATATAGCGGAAAGCGACGAGCAGGAGCAAGATGAACCTTCTCAAAATGAGGAAGAAAAGCAACCGCAGGAAGACCCCACAAAGCAGGACACACCTGATCCGGATCCTGAAAAAGATCAAGAGGAAGAAGTCGATTCCGAACCCGAACAAGAGCAGAAAGAGGAAGAACCCGACCCCGAGCCCAATGAAGAAGAGAAAGAGCCCATAGAAGTCGGTGGCGGTCCGCTTTTCGAAGCGAGCGAGAACCCCTATAAAAAGTCGTTGAAAATTTTAGCCTTTGGCAATAGTTTCAGCAAGGATGCGATGCAGCATCTTTGGAAAATTGCCAAGTCCTATGGCGTGGAGACGGTGGTTCTCGGGAACCTGAATATCGGCGGCTGTTCTTTGGAAACCCATTATACCAATATGTCGCAAAATCTGCCGGCATATACCTATACCAAAAACACCAATGGGGAATGGGAAAATACAAAGAACGTTACCGCGTTGAGCGGTTTGCGGGATGAGAGTTGGGATATCATTACCATCCAGCAGGCAAGTGATCAAAATGCAAGCGCTTCCACTTATAGTAATCTCTCGGAGATTTTGCAGTATTTGGAGCAAAAAAAGCCCAAGAAGGATACCAAAATTCTTTGGCACATGACCTGGGCCTATCAATCGGATAGCACCAAAAAGGCATTTCAAGAGTATAATAATAATCAGATCACAATGTATGAAGCGATTTTGAAGCGGGTGAAAGACGATGTCCTTTGCTTCGATAATTTTGTCGGCGTTATCCCTGCGGGGACCGCAATTCAGAATTTGCGTAAAACCTCTGTCGGCGATACTCTCACCCGCGACGGATATCATCTGAGCTATGGGTTGGGGCGGTATGTCGCCGCATTGACTTGGTATTGCTATATCACAGGTGCCGATCCCTTTGAGGCGCGGTTTGTTCCTTTGGAGGATCAAGTCGAGATTTATCTGCATCAAGAGGAGATTGCTCAATCGGTGGCAGATGCGATCCGCGAGCCCTACGAGATCACATAACCGTTGAAATGGGCGATCTTTCCGTTTTTCCTCACTCGTCGTATCGACATACGACTTCACTCGGAGAAAACGAAAATCTCATCCCATTTGAACGGTTTTGGAAAACCGAAAAAATAAAGGGGTCTCTGAAAAGAGATCCCTTTTATGTTTTGATTGACTCAATAAAGTTTTCATAGGCATCGTTGAAGGAATAGTAGGGGGATGGGTTGCCGCCGTTGGTGCTTTTGCATTGGTTATCGCAATATTCTTCGCCAAGGGCGAAAAGCTCGCCGGCATAAAGGTCGATGCCTGCCGCTTGGGCAAGTTTGCAAAACTCCCAAATGGCATCGTCGGTTTGGGCGGTGGCAAGCAAGGCCTGGCGCAGGGCGGGGTCGGCTTTTGCCAATCGGGTTAATTGGTCGAGTTTCTGAAATGCGGTCATTTTTTACTTCCTAATATGAAAATTGGGTGCTTTTTAAGCACCCTACCTTTTTATTATAGCAGATTAAAAATATAGATGTCAATCGGGTAAATCTAATTTCTATTTATTGCATAAAAACCGCCAAAATATTTTGGAAAATATGCGAATTGTAATGGCTCAAAAAATATGCTATATTAAAATCAGAAAAGGAAAGAACATTCTGAAAGTTCAAAGGTTGCCGCTTCAAAGCTGCGCCGTAGCGCAGGCGGAATTAAACTTAAAAGCAAAGTTTACTTTGCAGGAAAAGGAAGGAAACAGCCGCAACCGAACAAGACGGAAATGAACCTTCAAAAAATCCAAGAAAGCGAGGTTAACCATGTTGGAACCTGCACACGAAATGAAATAACCCTCAATCTTTGGTATGACGAGAAAGTACCGAGATTGAGGGTTATTTCTTTTTTTGAGCCGTGCTGTTGCACGGTCTTTTTTTATTTCATAAGATATAGTGGTGATATTTTATGAAACTTCGTTTGTTATTTGAGCGTTGTCTTGCCGCCCAATACCATCAGGTGGAAAATGCGGCGGACTTTGCCTTTGAGCGGGAAGGGGCAACGATCTATATTTATTTCCAACAGTCCCGAGGGTGCGAGGATTGGGAAAATAATTTGGACTTTCCCATCAAGCCCTATCGACGAATGGGGGATGGGTGCTGGTTTGCCCATCGGGGATTTTTAAGGGTTTGGAAGGCGGTGGAGCCTTATATAGAACCTATTGTTGCCGACCGCAGTATCAAGCGGGCGGTGGTGGTAGGGTATTCCCATGGCGCCGCGCTGGCGGTGTTTTGCCACGAATACCTTTGGTTCCACCGCCCCGACCTGCGCCGTCGGTTGCAGGGGGTGGGATTTGGGTGCCCCCGCGTGGTCTGGGGTGCTTTGCCCAAAGGGGTGCAGTCGCGGTGGAAAAATTTCACCGTTGTGCGGAACATAGACGACATTGTCACCCATCTGCCGCCTGCCGCGTTGGGGTATCGCCATGTCGGAAAGCTTTTGGAGATCGGCGCCAAAGGGCGTTATTCCGATTGGGATGCTCATAAAGCCAAGAACATCGAAAAGGAACTGTTGCGGAATGATATTTAATCACCCCCTTGCATAAAATCTATGGGGTGAATTGATTGAATCAGAAAAAGTTTTTCAAAAATGCCGCTCTTCTGACCGGCACCGGCCTGATTTTAAGGGCGGCAGGGCTTTTGATGCGGGTATTGCTCGCTAATGCATTGGGAGAAGAAGGGATGGGGCTGTATTCCCTGACCTTCACCGTTTATAATCTCTTTATAACCATTGCCCAATCGGGCATCGCCATCGCCGCCACGCGATTGGTGGCGCAATTTTTGGCATTAAAGCGGCCTGCCGCCGCCAAGGGCGCTTTGCGGGCCTGTATTTTTTGGGCGGTAACCTTAGGGCTTTTGGCGGGGTCGGCATTATTTTTCGGCAGTGATTTTTTGGCGGCCCGCTGGATTGGGAACCCATCCTGCGCCTTTGCTTTGAAGATGCTTTCCTTTTCCCTGCCGCTGATGGCGGTCACCGCTTGTTATTCAGGCTATTTTCTCAGCTTGCGGGAAGCCCGCCCCGGTTGCATTGCTCAGCTCTTGGAGCAGGGGGTGCGGTTGGCGATGGTGGGGGTGGTGTTGATGGCGTTCCGCGGGGCAGAGTTTGGCTTGCTTTTGGGCGTGGTGGTACTGGCCAATACGGTTTCGGAAGGAGTTTCTTGCCTTTTTATTTATTGGCAGAGCCGCAAAACCCTTGCCGATGGGCGGGCGGAAAAACTGCCCAAGGGCAGTATTCGGCGGATCGCCTTTCCTGTCGCCGCGTCGCGGTATCTTTCCACCGCCCTGCATACCACCGAAAATATGCTGATCCCCTTGGCAATCGCCAAATATACGGGGGACTATTCTTTGGGGCTTTCTCAATTTGGCGCATTGAAGGGGATGGCGATCCCCCTGCTCTTTTTCCCCGCTTCTTTTCTAAACGCACTTTCTTCTTTATTGGTGCCCGAAGTGACCGACACTTCCGCCCGCGCCGATTGGCGCGCCACCCGAACCATTGTTCATCGTGCATTGAGCATTACCTGCGTTCTTTCGGTGATGATCGGCGGAGTGTTCTTTCTCTATGGAGATTATTTGGGCAACCTGCTTTTTCATAGCGAAACTGCGGGGATGATGCTCAAAGTGTTGGCGCCCATTACCCCTTTTATGTATATGGATACCATTGCCGACGGCCTGCTCAAAGGGTTGGATCAGCAAGGTAAGGCATTGCGGAATAATACCATTGATTCGGTATTGAGAATTCTGCTGATCGCGGGTACCGTCCCTTTTTTGGGGATCAAGGGCTTTTTGGGGGTGATGGTTTGGAGCAACATTCTCATCTGCTCGCTGAATATGGCGACGCTTTTGCGCTCATGCCGCCTTTCGATGCAATGGAAGGATTGGGTCTTAAAGCCGCTGGTTGCTTGCGGGCTTTCTTATGCGGCTTGGGCGCTGTTTCCCTTGAAGAGCGGGCTCCTTGCGATGGTGGTCGGAATGGCCCTTTGGTGCGGCTGCTACCTATTGATCGCCCGGTTGACACAAATAGGGAAAAGTGGTATACTTTTCAATAAATGTAGGGTTAATCAATAGGAGGAAATAAGATGAAAATATTATTTGCGGCAGATACTGCTTTTAGCCATATGGAAGGAAGCCCGTGCAGCGCGGTGATGGAGCAAACAGCTCAATCTTTTCGCGCGGCGGATTTCAGCGTTTTAAATCTGGAAAATATCTTTGGCAAGAAGGAAGAGCACACTCCGATTTTGAAAGCGGGCCCCAACTTGATCTCGGATGAGATTGCGGCGGAAGTGATCGATGTTCTTCATCCCACAGTGATCGGCCTTGCCAATAACCATAGCCGCGATTTTGGTGAAGAACCAATGCTTTATACCAAGGACCTTCTCTTGAAAAAGGGGTACCAAGTGATCGGTGCGGGCAAAGACATTGAAGATGCCTACCGCCCCGCCATTTTGGAAAAGGATGGGTTGAAAGTGGCGATCATCGCCGCCTGCGAAAATGAATTTGGTTCTGCCGATATCGATCAGGCGGGTACCGCCGGCTATCGGCTGGGGATGGTGACCAAGGCGATCTTTGAAGCCAAAGAAGCAGGGTGCCTGCCCATTGTCTATTTCCACGGCGGGAATGAGATCAACCCCATGCCTTCCCCCAAAAAGAAGGAACTGTACCACCACTTTATCGATCTTGGCGCCGCGGCGGTCATTGCGATGCATACCCATTGCCCGCAAGGCTATGAATATTATAATGAAGCCCCCATTATTTACAGTATGGGTAATTTCTACTTCCCCAATCGAGGCTTGAAGGATCGCCTGAAAGCCACATGGGGCATCGGCTATATGACCTTGATGGAAATTTCGGCAGAAGGTTGCAAGGTGGAATTGATCCCCTATGCCTTTGATGAAGATTATCATACTGTATTGGAAGGGGAGAGAAAGCAGGCCTTTTTGGACTATATCGATGAGATCTCCGCTCCCATCGCCGATGATAAAGAGTTGAGAAAATACTTCGATGGTTGGACCATGCTGATGGGCCCCAAATATTTCGGGTATTTAAGCAACACCTTCGATATTGAGCCGCCGATGATGGCGCGGTTGAAGAATAGCTTTTCTTGCGAAGCCCATAACGAATTGATCTTCAATTACATTTTGATTCATTTTGAAGGTCGGCAGGAGCAGGCCAAGGAAAAGATGGAACAGTTGGAGCAATGGCAAAACAGAATTATTTAACAAAAAACGGTGCATTGCACCGTTTTTTTCTTTCATATATAAATATGAAAGGAGAGATTTATAATGCCTGAGGTTTATCTATCGCCGTCGCCCCGCCATTTTAATCGGGGGTATGGCACCTATGGAACAGAGGAAGAACGAATGAATTTGATTGCCGATGTGGTGGAGCTGGAATTGGCGCGCAATGGGTTGCAGACCGAGCGCAATAACCCCGCTTATGATCTACCCACCATTGTGGCGGATGCCAATGCCAAAAATTCGGATGTCTATGTGGCAATTCGCTCGGTGGATTGCGATTATGGGGTGGAGGGCGTGCGGGTCTTTTATTACCGCCCCAATACCAATGGGCAGCGGCTGGCGGAAGAGATCTATGATTTTTTGGCGCTGCTTACCCCATCGGAAGATCGGGGGGTGCTGGAAGGGCAGAGTGCCTATGGGGGCTTGGGCTATTATGAACTGCGGCGCACCCGAATGCCTTCGGTCATTGTGGAGGTGGGATGCCATAATAATCCGCAGAATGCCGACTATATTATAAATAATGTATATCAGATCGGGGTGGCGATTGCCGAGGGAATCGTTTCTTATTTTGGTTTGCCCTTTACTCCCGATACTGCCGAGGAGCAACAACGGTTGAAAAATGAATATAATCAAGTATACTTTGAATAATATGCAACGAATTATGCATCAAAATGAATGAATAAGGGCGGTGAATATTCATTTTTGTGCAGAATACATAGATAATAAATAGAAAATTTGTTGCATTTTATGCGAAAAAAGTGCATATTTTTCTTGACAATTCGCATATTATGCACTATAATGGTCATACACTCAAAAAACAAATTACAGAAAAGAGGATAAAACAATGAAAAAGATTTTATGTTTGGTTCTGGCTCTGATGCTGACCGTATGCTGCCTGGCATCCTGCGCCGCAAAGGACGATAGCAAGCTGGTTATGGCTACCAACGCCGAGTTCCCTCCCTATGAGTATATGGAAGACGGTAAGATCGTCGGTATCGATGCAGAGATCGCCGCCGCCATTGCTGAGAAGCTGGGCAAAGAGCTGGTTATCGAGAATGTGGATTTCGATTCCATTATCGTCGGCGTTCAGCAGGGCAAGTATGACTTTGCTATGGCTGGTCTGACCGTTACCGAAGATCGTAAAGAGCAGGTAGATTTCACCGAAACCTACGCAACCGGTAAGCAGGTCATCATCGTTAAGAATGATTCCGCTATCACCACTGCTGATGATCTTTTCGCAGAAGGCGCAAATCATAAGATCGGCGTTCAGCTGGCCACCACCGGTGATCTCTATTGCACTTGGGATATCGAAGATGAAAATCTCGGTACCATCGAGCGTTACAATAAGGGTGCTGATGCCATTATGGCTCTGCAATCCGATAAGGTTGATTGCGTTGTTATCGATAACGAGCCTGCAAAGGTTTTCGTTGCTCAGAACGAAGGCTTGAAGATTTTGGAAACTGAGTACATTATCGAAGATTATGCTGCCGCAGTCGGCAAAGATAAGCCCGAATTGATGGAAGACATCAATAATGCGCTGAAAGAGCTGATCGCTGATGGTTCTGTTCAGAAGATTATCGATAAGTATATCCCCGCTGAATAATTAAAAGAATATAAACCGATCAAGGGCTGTATTTTAATGCAGCCCTTGTCGTCTGTCTTGAAAGGATAAAAAATGCAAGAGTATTTCGCAAAATTAGGGCGCGATTTTTATACCGCGTTCATCGAAGATAACCGCTGGAAATACATCGTTGAAGGTATTCAGAACACCTTGATCTTAACCTTTTTTGCGTTGATTTTAGGTGTTGTCCTGGGCGTTGTTATCGCAGCGGTGCGGTCGACCTATGATCGCCAATATTCCCGCATGGTCGGGCCCGGCAAGGTATTCCTTGCCATCGGAAACTGGATCTGCAAAGTCTATCTGACCGTCATTCGCGGTACTCCCGCAATGGTGCAGATTTTGATTATCTTCTTTATCATTATGGCAAGCTCCAATAATAAGATGCTTTGCGGTATCATCGCCTTCGGTGTCAATTCCGGCGCCTATGTGGCGGAGATTATCCGCGGCGGTATCCAAAGCGTTGATCCCGGTCAGAGCGAAGCGGGGCGTTCGTTGGGCTTTGGCTATATTCAAACCATGTGGTTCGTTGTCATCCCTCAGGCCTTCAAGAGCATTCTTCCCGCCTTGGCCAATGAATTCATTGTCCTGCTGAAAGAAACTGCGATTGCAGGTTATGTGGGCGTGACCGACCTGACCCGCGGCGCCAATATCATCCGCGGTGTTACATATCAAAGCTTCTGGCCGCTTTTGGCGATCGCCGCCATTTATTTGGTGATGGTCATGTTCTTCTCCTGGCTGGTAAGCAAGCTGGAAAGGAGGTTGCAGAACAGTGAGCGGTAATATTATTGAAGTCAAGCAATTAAAGGTTCATTATAAGGGCGGCAAGATCAAAGCGCTGGACGGTGTGGATATCGATATCCAGCGGGGCGAAGTGGTGGTTGTCATCGGTCCTTCCGGCAGCGGTAAATCCACCCTGCTCCGTTCGCTGAACCTTCTGGAAATCCCCACCGATGGCGCTGTGATTGTCGACGGTGTGGATATCAGCGATAAAAAGGTCAATATCAATCTCCATCGGCAAAAGATGGGAATGGTGTTCCAGCATTTTAATCTCTTCCCCCATATGACCATTCTGAAAAATATGATCATTGCTCCGATGAAGCTGAAAAAGATGCCCAAAGAGGAAGCGGTAGCCAAGGCGATGGAGCTTTTGAAGCGGGTAGGGTTGGACGACCGCGCCAATGCCTATCCCAGCCAACTTTCCGGTGGTCAAAAGCAGCGGGTGGCAATTGTTCGCGCATTGTGTATGGATCCCGATGTTATGCTCTTTGATGAGCCTACTTCGGCGCTCGATCCCGAGATGGTCGGCGAGGTTCTGGATGTTATGCGGGATTTGGCCAAGGGCGGTATGACCATGGTGGTGGTTACCCACGAAATGGGCTTTGCCCGCGAGGTCGGCAGCCGTGTAGTCTTTATGGACGAAGGCAAGATTATCGAGGAAGGAACCCCCGAAGAAATCTTCAATTCCCCCAAGAGCGAACGGTTGCAGGACTTTTTGGCAAAAGTTTTATAAAAATTTTCAATACGGGGGTTGACATTTCAACCCCCGTATAGTAAAATAAATAGGCTCGTGGAGGCATAGCTCAGCTGGTTAGAGTACTTGCTTGACATGCAAGGGGTCACTGGTTCAATTCCAGTTGTCTCCACCAAAAAAAGACGGTTACGAAAGTAACCGTCTTTTTTTAATGATGTTTGCCTTTGGGCAAATGATGATGCTTCGCTTATGATGTTCACTTTGTGAATGATGTCGGCTTCGCCTAATGAATTGCAAATATCGCATCATTGCGAATGAAATGAGCAACATCATTATGCAGTGCATAACCTCATATCGCGTTAGCGGTACATCATTAAACTTTAAACTAAAAACCCAACAACAATCCCCGCCGCAGCGCAGATGCAGATGACCAAAATCGGATGCACCTTTTTGAAGGCCAGCACCGCCGCAATGGCGGAAAGTCCCAGATAGATATAGGTCTGTACTTCTTTGAAGATATTCAGCGACCAACCGTTGGGGGCAAAGATGGTGGTGAAAATGGTAACCACCGCTGATGCGATCAAACCGACGACAACAGGTTTCAGGCCGGTCATAATTCCCTTGACCACCTTGCTCTTTTTGAAGGCATCATAGACCTTGGCAACGATCAAGATAATAATAAAGGAAGGGAGTACCACGCCCATGGTGGCGCAGAAGGCACCCAAAAGGGTACCGAAAACGCCAAGACCTGCCTGCCCGCCCATCACATTTCCCACATAGGTGGAAATATTGACGGCAAAGGGACCGGGGGTACTTTCGCTTACTGCAATGAAGTTGATGATTTCATCGGGGGTCAACCAGCCCTGCCGCAACACTTCTTCCTGAATGAAGGGGAGCATGGCATACCCGCCGCCGACGGTGACGGCGCCGATCTTGAAAAATGCCCAGAAAAGCTTTAAAAAGATCATTGGTTCGCCCTCCTTTCGATGATGAAGGAGGTGATCAACCCAAACAATGCGCAACCGATCAAAACATAAAGGATGGAGACCTTTAAAATAGCGGCGCAGATAAAAGCGCCCGCCATAACGGTATAGCTGACCCAATTTTTCGGTGTTTTTTTATACATCGTCCAGAGCGCTTTGATAATCAGCGCCAGAACACCTGCGCGGATGCCGTTGAAGGCATATTGCACGATTCTGTTGTCCTTAAATTCATTCAGAATGGCGGAAATCAGCAAAATGATGGCGAAGGAGGGGAACACCACCCCGAAGGTGGCAAAGAATGCGCCCCAAAAACCCGCAACACGATAGCCGACAAAGGTGGCGGAATTGATGGCGACGGGGCCGGGGGTGGATTCGGAGATGGCGACGATCTCTAAAATATCATCGTCGGTGATCCAGTGTTCATTTTCCACCACTTCTTTTTGGATCAGCGGGATCATGGCAAAGCCACCGCCGAAGGTAAAGGCGCCGATCTTTAAAAAGATCACGAGCAGACGCCCGATGCGTTTCCATTTTTCTTTCATAATATTACCTCGAATTGTTGATATTAAATGTATTATACCCCAATGCAAAAAATAAAGCAATAAAGAACTTGCAAGGGAATGGTTTTTTCGGTAAAATAATAAAAAAGGAGGTGTGTTTTATGCTGTCCATCGATCGGATCGCTTCAAAACTCGACGAACATTTAAACCGCAACGATTATGCCGCCGCAGAGCAGCATCTGGACTATTGGCTGGGTGAAGCGCGCCTGCAAGGAGATGGCAGAGCCCTGCTCTTTTTATGCAATGAATGCATAGGTCTGCATCGCAAATTGGGGCGGGAGCAAAAGGCGTTGGCCGCTTGCCATACCGCCTTGGAGCAGGTGGAGAAAATGGGGATCGGTGAAAACATCGGCGCCGCCACCACCTATTTGAATGCCGCCACCGCCTATAAAGCCTTCGGCAGAGCCGATCAGGCGATCCCCCTATTCGAGCGGGCGGAGAGCATCTATCGAAAATCTTTGCCGCCGCAGGATGCGCGGTGGGGCGGATTATATAATAATATGGCGTTGGCATTGGTGGACCTGAAACGGTTTCAAGAAGCCAAAGAATGCTATCAAAAGGCGTTGGAGATCACCATTGCCAACGATACCAAACCGGAGCAGGCGGTGACCCATCTGAATTTGGCATCCGCCGCCGAAAGTGAGTATGGCTTGGAGGCGGGGGAGCGGGAGATCGCCCTGCGGATCGGGCTGGCTTGGGAACTGCTCAATGATGCTTCGCTGGTGCAAGACGGCAACTATGCCTTTGTCTGCGAAAAATGCGCCCCCACTTTCCGTTACTATGGATATTTTCTCTATGCAACCCAATTAGAAGAAAGGGCAAAGGAAATCTATGAAGGGAATTGATCTGGCGAAAGCCTTTTATGAAGAATACGGCATCCCGATGCTGAAAGAGTTTCCTGAATTGGAAGGGAAAGTTGCCGTCGGCTTGGTGGGGAGCGGCTCGGAATGTTTTGGGTTCGATGATGAATTTTCCAAGGACCACGATTTTGAACCATCTTTTTGCATCTTCCTGCCAAGCGAAGCGGTGGTGGATCGGCGATCGGCGTTCTTATTGGAGCGCGCCTATGCCAAATTGCCCAAAGAATATATGGGCTTTGCCCGCGGAGAGAGCAGCATCGGCGGTCAAGGGCGGCGGGGTGTTTTGCGAACGGCGGAATTTTTTATTTCCAAGGTCGGCGCGCCCGATGGCGAACTTTCGACAGAGAATTGGTTTGCAGTCCCCGAATTTTCCTTGGCCGAGGCGGTCAACGGTTCCATTTTTTGCGATGATTTGGGGGAAGTGACTGCCATTCGCCAAAAACTTTCCAAGTTCCCCCGCGATGTAAAATTAAAGAAATTGGCGGGCGAGCTGCTTTTGATGGCGCAGGCGGGGCAATATAATTATTACCGCTCCATCACCCGTGGTGAAACCGCGGCGGCGCGGCTGGCGGCCTATGAATTTGCCAAAAGCGCTCTACACGCCATCTTCTTATTAAACGATACCTATCTGCCCTTTTATAAGTGGCAGTTCCGTGCTCTGCGGGGCTTACCCAAACTTGCTTCTTTGGCGCAACCGTTGGAGCGGTTGCTCTCAACGGCAGAGTCGGAAAATGTCGAACGGATCGAGCAGATCATCGGTGGGATTTTGGACGAAGTACGCGCCCAAGGGCTATCAACTCTGCCCCATAACGAAGCGGAACTGCACGCCTACGCAGTCAACGGGCAGATTGCAAACGGAGATTTGCGAAATCAACATATACTGTACGGAGTATAAAAAAGGCACCCGATGGGTGCCTTTTTATTTCTTTTTAATTTTTAAAAGAACGCAATTTATAATCAGCCACAGCACCTGCAAGCCGATACCGCCGAAGATCAAAATACGGATCCATAGTCCGCTTAACCAAGGGTCGGCAATGGTGACTGCGATCAAAAGCAGGGCGGTAAATCCTGCGGGGGCAACGAATATGGATTTTGCCAAGGGATAGGCTTTGGCGCGGTTGATATAAAGAACGATCAACAACAAAATTCCTAAAATCCCGCAGAGAATCAAGGCTGTTGCCCAAATGGGCAGATAGCCAAATTCCGCAGCGTTGAGAATATAGCGGGAAGGGGAAAGGTACATCCGATAGAAATAGGTCAGCGCCAAGCCGTTGGCGGCAATCGAGCCGCAGAGCAAGGCGGCGGCGGGGCGGACCAACTGATAGAGCAGATAGCCGATGAAATAGGATACCACGCCCGCCAACACCAAAAGAACCGCAAGTTTAAAAAGTTGCAGCCCTTTACCGAAGGAAGCCAGCCAAGGGAACAGGAAGATGGCGGGCAGCGGCAGGGCAAGAACCACCCCAAAGGCAGGGGAGAACACCCGCATCTGCTCGGTTTCCGTTTGCCGCTTGCGGCGTTGCACCAAGAAAACCAAAAGGGCAATGCTCAAAAATGTGGCAATGGGTAAAAACCAAGGCAACATTCCGCGGAAGATATAGTCGAAGCGGTAGTAGGCAAAATTCTCTGCCCAGAGCAACAGACTCAACAGCAGAGTTTGAAAAAACATCAGGGAGATCCGCGAACTGCGGATCTCATTCTTTTTGGACGAATGTTTGGCCATAAAAATTAAACCTTTCAAAGATTATCGGTGCGGTCCAATAGGATTGGCAGCAGAAATGCGGCGGCATCCTCGGTCCGCAGAATACGGCGACCCAGACTGCAACAAGGGAGCCGATCGGCTTCTTCCGGCGCCAGCCCGCCTTCCGGCCCGATCAGAAAGGCGATGGAGCCTTCCTTGGGGAGCTTGGGTAGGGGGCCGTCGGAATTTTCATAGCAGATAAAAGCCACGTCGGCTTTTTGCATCTCTTCGATCGCCTGCTCGAAGGTGTGCAAGGGGGCAATTTCGGGCAGAATGCTTCGGCCGCATTGGGTGGCGGCGGAAAGAACGATCTTTTCCCAACGCCGCAATTTATTTTCGCTCACCTTATCGCTGATGGCCCGACTGCTCAAAACAGGGACAAAGCGGGTCACCCCCAGCGGGGTGCATCGATGGAGAACATCTTCCATCTTATCGCCTTTGGGCAGGCATTGGTAGACGGTGATGGATAGGGGGCTCTCGCCGATCGGTTGCCGCTCTTCCAGCACCTTAAAGGTGGCGGAATCTTTGGTGCAACCGATCATCTCGGCAAGGTAATCCAAGCCTTGACCGTCGCTGAAAAGGGCGGTATCCCCGATCGCCATACGGCGAGAGCGGGTAAGATGGCGGTAGGTTTCCCCTTCCACAACAAAGGTTTCTTTCGGAATTTCAGGTAAAAAGAAATGTTCCATAATCAATTCTTGGCGGTGATGGCGACCCAGCCCCGCTCTTCCTCAATGGTTTCGATGGTTAAGCCTTCCTTTTGGATGGCATCAATCAGCTCGTCCTTGCGGTCATCAATGATGCCCGAAGCGATGAAGGTGCCGCCCGGCAAAAGGGTGGTCTTTAAATCTTTCAAAAGCATTAAAATAACATCGGCTACAATGTTTGCAACGACGATGGGATATTGCCCGTCCACCACGCTCAAAAGATCCCCCGCCGCATAGGCGGTGCGCTCTTTGAGCCCATTGAGTTCGGCGTTGCGGCGGGCCACTTCCACCGCCAACTGATCGATATCACAACCGAAGGCGGACTCTGCGCCCAGCAAAACACCGCCGATGGAAAGAATCCCGCTTCCGCAGCCCACATCCAAAAGGGTTTTGCCCGAAAGGTCCAATTTGGTCAGCGCCTTTAAGCAAAGGCGGGTGGTTTCGTGGGCACCGGTGCCAAAGGCCATGCCGGGATCGATCTTCATAATGGTTTCGCCCACCTGCGCTTCATAGTCTTCCCAAAGGGGAACCACCACCAAGTGATTGACATGGATGGGTTTATAATATTGCTTCCAGCCGCTCTGCCAATCTTCTTCCGGCAGATCGCATACAGTAATTTCCAGCGTGCCGTAGAGAGCCGCTTGGGGATCGGCACGTAAAACTTCGATTCGCTGCTCAATATCCTTGAACATCGCCGCGCCCTGCTCATTATCGGCGGCATAGACCTTGATGATGGTGCGGTCGCTTTGCCGTTTGAGCAGTTCTTCGTCCACATAATCCCAATGGGGTGTGACGGTATCGATAAATTCCTTGAAATCCTGCGGGTCGATGACCTCAAATCCGCCGACTCCTGCGGCAATCAGCAAATTGCTGATCACTTCCTGACCGGTGGATAGGGTTTCAATGTTCATTTGCTTATAGTTCATTGCAATACTCCTTGAATGATGGCATTGGATAGATAAAACCCACGCTCGTTGAGAATAAAACGGTCCTTCTCAATATAAGAAAAGTCCCGATAACGATCAAAATCAAAGCCTTTGGGCAGCAAGGATAGGGGAATTCCTTCCTTGGTGCGCAGACCCAGCATCACCGCTTCTTCATCGGCTTCCTGCTCGCTGATGGGTATGGGGTTTTGGAGCGGGTCGGGGTTTAAAATAAAGGCGGCGGTATCTTCGGGGGCGCTATACCGAACACCCTTTAAAAAGGAATGGGCGGAAGGCCCGATCCCCAGATAATCGGTGCGGCGCCAATAGGCCATATTATGCTTGGAAGAGCAACCCTTTTTGGCAAAATTGGAGATTTCATAATGCTCCAACCCTGCCGCCTTTGCCTTTTGACAAAGCAGCAACCAAAGGGATTCTTCCGCTTCTTCGTCCATCGGCTTGGGGGCATTGCCCAGCGGGGTGCCTTCTTCCCATTGCAAGCCGTAGGCGGAAAGATGGGTGATGGGGTAGGAGAGCAGAGTGTCTAAGGTTTTCCCAAAACTTTTCTCCGTCTGGTCGGGGATGCCGAACATCACATCGACGCTGACATTTTGGAACCCTGCCGCAAAGATTTCCGCAAGCGCTTCCTTGGCTCTTTGGGCGGAATGCAACCGCCCCAGATAAGTAAGTTCTTCATCGTTGAGAGACTGCACCCCCAAGGAAATGCGGTTGAACCCCATCTCTTTTAATGCTTCAAGCAAAGCAGGGGTGGTGCTTTCGGGGTTGAGCTCGATGGTAATTTCCGCATCGGGAAGCAACCCGAAGGTCTGGCGGATCTTTTCCATCAGCCTTGATAGCCGCTCTGCGCCCAAAAGGGCAGGAGTCCCCCCGCCGAAATAAAGGGTGGCGCAGGGGCGATGGTCTGCCTTTTCCAGCGCTTGCAATAAGGCTTGGCAATATTGATCCTTCTGCTTTTCATTCGCAGGGGCGGAATGGAAGGCGCAATAGGCGCACTTTTGCTTGCAGAAAGGGGTATGAATATATAAGGAAAACATCAGGAATCCAATTTGAGAACCGCCATAAAGGCTTCCTGCGGCACTTCCACACTACCCAGCTGGCGCATTCTCTTTTTGCCTTCCTTCTGCTTTTCAAGCAGTTTCTTTTTACGAGTAATATCACCGCCGTAGCACTTGGCAAGAACGTCCTTGCGCATGGCCTTGACGGTCTCTCTGGCGATGATCTTCCCGCCGATGCAGGCCTGAACCGGCACTTCGAAGAGTTGGCGAGGGATATGCTCTTTGAGTTTCTCGGCAATGCGGCGGGCGCGGGAATAGGCCTTATCGGTATGGACGATGAAGGAAAGGGCGTCCACAATATCACCATTGAGCATAATATCCAGCTTGACCAATTTGGATTCGCGGTAGTCCGCCAATTCATAGTCCAGGGATGCATAGCCGCGGGTGCGGGATTTTAAGGTATCGAAAAAGTCGTAGATGATCTCGCCCAAGGGCAGTTCATAATGCAAGGTGACACGGTCGGCATCCAAATAGCTGGTATTGGTATAGATGCCGCGGCGGTCTTGGCAAAGCTCCATAATATTGCCGATAAATTCCTTGGGGGTCAGAATATCCGCCTTAACAAAGGGCTCTTCGGTCATCATAATGGAACCGGCATCGGGGTAGTTGGTGGGGTTATCGATCATCAGCACGCTACCGTCGGTTTTAGTGACTCGATAGATAACCGAAGGGGCGGTGGTGATGATGTCGATCTGAAATTCCCGCTCGATCCGTTCTTGGATGATCTCCATATGCAAAAGACCCAAAAAGCCGCAGCGGAAACCAAAGCCCAAGGCAATGGAGGTCTCGGGTTCGAATAAGAAGGAAGCATCGTTGAGCTTGAGCTTTGCCAAGGCTTCCTTCAAATCGTCGTAGCGTGCGCCGTCCACAGGATAGATGCCCGAAAAGACCATCGGGGTGCAGGGTTTATAGCCCGGAAGAGCTTCTTGGCAGGGGCGCTCCGCCAGCGTGACGGTATCGCCCACACGGGTATCTTCCACGCTCTTGATGGATGCGGTGAGATAGCCTACCTGACCGGCTTGCAATTTGCCGGTGGATTCAAAGCCCAGCGGGCGCAGATAGCCGCATTCCACCACATCAAATTCCGCGCCGGTGGCGACCATGCGGATGCGGTCGCCCGCTTTCAAGGTGCCTTCCACCATACGAATGTATACAATGACACCTTTATAGCTATCATAATAACTGTCGAAGATCAATGCGGAAAGGGGCGCGTCGGGATCGCCCTTGGGGGCGGGGATCTGCTCCACCACCGCTTCCAAGACCGATTGCATATTGATATTATTTTTTGCGGAAACGCGGGGGGCATCCAAGGCGGGGATGCCGATGACATCTTCAATCTCCTGCGCCACCCGATCGGGATCGGCGGCGGGCAGGTCGATTTTATTGATGACGGGAATCAACTCTAAATCATTATCCAGCGCAATATATGTATTGGCTAAGGTCTGGGCTTCGATGCCCTGGGAAGCATCCACCACCAAGACTGCCCCTTCGCAGGCGGCAAGGGCGCGGGAAACTTCGTAGTTGAAGTCCACATGCCCCGGTGTGTCGATCAGGTTGATCTCATAATCTTCGCCGTTTTGGGCATGGTAATCCAAGCGGACCGCGCGGGCTTTGATGGTAATGCCCCGCTCCCGCTCCAGCTCCATATTATCGAGCAGTTGGTCTTCCATCTCCCGCTTGTCCACCGTATTGCAAAGTTCCAGCAATCGATCGGCGATGGTGGACTTACCGTGGTCGATATGGGCAATGATGGAAAAGTTACGAATGTTCTTTTGGTTCACTGAAAAATCTCCTGAATAAATGGTGTATAGCCGCGATCACCCAAAATCATATGGGTGCCGGCGGCCGCCGCATTGATGCCCCAAAGCACCAAGGCGAAAAACAGCAAAATTAAAATGGTAATCAAAAATGTTCTCATAGGGGAGAGTTTCCCCAAGGAATGATGGGATTATACGATATCGTCTAATTCCGGAAGGTCCGAAAGGAACTCGTTGAGATGGGAAAGATCCGGCGCGGAAATCTCTTCGATGGGATCTTCTT
Source organism: uncultured Clostridia bacterium (assembly GCA_937881855.1). GTDB lineage: Bacteria > Bacillota > Clostridia > Oscillospirales > QAKW01 > QAKW01. The sequence continues at coordinate 25,045 of CALGEL010000067.1, forward strand.
TGGGTAGTTGGGAAAGGCGTTTCAGGATATAGATCGCCAGGGGATAGATCACCAACCCCAGCAGGAAGAAATGCAGCTCTGTGAAGGTCGTTGCCTGAAATCCTTTGAGCATCTGACCGATCAGCACCGGCAGAAACGCACCCCAAGAAAAGATGACCGAAAGACCTGCGGTGGCGCAAAGGCGCTGGCGGGTGCTGTATCCGTCCGCCGCGGGCTTGAGCAATGCCAAAATGAAGAGCAAATAGCCGCAAAGCCCTAAGGTGAGCAGGATATATTCGCTGTTATGGATATATTTATAGGTCTGCCAGAAATAGGAGAGAATCATTCCGCCTAAATGCAGAATGGGCAATGCCGCAAGAATTCCCAAGGTCTTGCCTTTGACCGCCCGATCCCCCAAAAGGAACCAAACAATACCCGCAACCAACCCTAAAATGGCGACAATGCGGTTGAGCCGATCGGCGATCGAAAAGAACCGATAAAAGCCATCCGCAAGGGCGAGTAAGCCCAGAAGGATAAAATAGGCGCGGTGGCTTTTTTTGGTGAAAAGCGAGCCAAACTCTGTCTCTCTCTTTTTACCGCCGAACCCGCAGATAACAATCCAAAGGGTACCCAGCCCCAAGGCGATGACTAGGCCCACATTCAAAAGGGTGGATAAAAGCCCCAATTTGAAAAAGCCGTTCTCATCGATGGTAAAGAAATATTGCAATAAACGCAAAATGCCTGCGACAATGCCAAAAAAGGTGGCGCCTGCCAGGCAGGATTTGATCTTCATAAGGTGGTTGCTCCTTTACATAGTTATACAGATACTATTATATATATCATTTGAGTAAAAGTAAATAGATTTTTTACTTTGACCGAGTTTTTTTCGTCCCCTTCTTGCAATTGGGTTGAAAATATGGTAAAGTATATGTTTAGAATAACATTGCGAGGAATAAATATGATCATTATTGAAGATTATAAGCAAAAATTCAATGAATTTAAAAAGGATTTGGAGACGCTGGAAAAGGCGCTCAAAATCGCAGATCTGCGGGTCAAGATCGAAGAAGACGAAGCCTTGACCGCGGCGGCGGGTTTTTGGGATGATATTGCCAATTCCCAAAAGGTGTTGCAGGTCATTAAGAACAATAAAAAGACGGTGGAAGGCTATGAAAAGCTGGTCTCTGCCCATGAGGATCTGGGCGCTCTGCTGGAAATGGCAGAGATGGATCTGGAAGAGATGGAGCAAGAGGTGGTCAGTGAATTTACCGCCTATGAAAGTCGGCTGGAAGCCGCCAACCTGCAAACGCTGTTGAGCGGGGAATTCGACCAGAATAACGCCATTCTCACCTTCCATGCAGGCGCAGGCGGTACCGAGGCGCAGGATTGGGTGGAGATGCTCTATCGGATGTATCTGCGCTTTGCTCAGCGCCATGATTATAAGGTAACTGTTCTGGATTATCTGGATGGCGATGAAGCGGGCATCAAGAGCGCTTCCATTTTGGTGGAAGGGCAATATGCCTATGGCTATCTCAAAAGCGAGATGGGGGTTCACCGCTTGGTGCGTGTTTCTCCCTTTGATGCTTCCGGCCGCCGCCAGACCTCCTTTGCGTCGGTGGAAGTCATGCCCGAAATCGATGATAGCGTGGAGGTGGAGATCCGCCCCGAAGATATTAAAATGGAAGTGTTCCGTTCCAGCGGCGCGGGCGGGCAGAAGGTTAATAAGACCAGCTCTGCGGTGCGCCTGATCCACCTGCCTACCGGCATTGTGGTCTCCTGCCAGAACGAGCGCAGCCAGTTCCAGAACCGTGATATGTGTATGAAAATGCTCAAATCCAAGCTGATCGAGATTAAAGAGCGTGAAAATTTGGAACGAATTGAAGATATCAAGGGCGACCAGATGAGCAACGGCTGGGGTAGCCAGATCCGTTCCTATGTATTTATGCCCTATACCATGGCAAAGGACCATCGCACCAATTTTGAGATGGGCAATATAAACGCAGTGATGGACGGAGATATCGACGGCTTTATCAATGCCTACCTAATCCATTTATCTCATCAGTAAAAACTGCTGAAATCGGCGCAGACCGACAAAAATAAGGAAAGAACCTGCTTTTGGCAGGTTCTTTTTTGATGTCTTCGCGTCGATAGGACCGCTCGGCGTATCGCATACGCCGTCGGGTTCCTCTCAACACGATCTGCATCCGATTTGAGCAGTTTTGAAGTTCACAAAGAAATTTATAAGAAATATTTCTTTTAAAAGAAATACGAGAAATGCAAGAAATAAGAGCAACCGATGATTGTTTTTGTTTGACAGATTGTTTTTGCCAATATATAATGAAAATAGGGCAACAAATGGTTGTTTAAATCGTTTTATTGGTAAAAGGAGGTTTTGGAAGATGAATAAACAATATCGATGGATTACTGTTTTGCTGGTAATGGCATTGTTTTGCTGCGCTTCTTGTGCCAAAAAGGATATCGCAGGCGAGCAAGCGGTTGCGGGCGAGCAGGTGGAATCCTCCGCCGAGGAAAAGAACCCGAATGCGCAAACACCTTCTGACTCCACCGAAGAACAGCCAACCGAAAAGCCCGAAGATCAACCGCAACAATCGGTTGAAGAACCCGAGAAGCAAGAGCCGGAGTTGCCCTCCAATTCGATGGTCAAGCGAGTGGAGTCCAACGATTATTCCGAATTGGTGCGGATCACCAAGGGCGAATTGGGGGAACTGTTTGATTATGAGATCTATTACTATCAAATCGAGAATTTCTATATCGATGTCGATGGAAAAGAGATGGAACTGCGGCAGGCATTAAAGAAAGACCCGAAAATTCTGGATTTGCTCTATGCCGAATGGAAGGAAGATCACGGTGATAAATATCTCTATTCTGATGGCGGAACGATAGAATATCCTTATGAAACCTATACCGCCATTAAAATGAATCAAATGCGGGTATCGATTTCTCCGGAAGATTATTCCATCAATCGTGATGTAGATAAATCGCTGATCCTTTGTTCTTCAAGTGCGAATTTAGATGATGTGGATGATCGAATAATGCTTGGAATCACCGATTACGGTTTTGATTCAAAGCAGGATCAATGCTATAAATCTACGGTGGAGACCGAGCCGTATCCCCCTTCCTTTGTTTTGAGAAAAAACGGGCGGTTTACCTTTATGTTCAGCCATTTCAGCAGTTTTGCACCGCAGGGAACCTATACCATTGAAGGAACGAAACTGACCTTGCAGACCCAAGGGGAATTTGATTATAAATATGTGTTTGAAAAAGTGGACGATGGATGGCGATTTATCGCCAAGGAATCGGCGGAAATTCCTTCATTCCGCCACGGCGAGAATACCGAACCGATCTGCCCCGTTCCCGACGGAACTATTTTTAAAATTTCATAATAAAAAAACAGCCTGCCGATATTTCGGCAGGCTGTTTTTATTATTCCTTTACTTAGTCAAGACCGTTCAAATCGTGGGGATTTTTTGATTTCTTCGGGTGCAGGCGTATGTCGATACGCCAAGACCGAAAAATCGGAAAAGCACCCGATTTCAACGGTCCAGGTTGCGGCTTATTGTTTGCCCGGCATCCCGCAGCATTTTTTGTATTTCTTACCGCTTCCGCAGGGGCAGGGATCGTTCGGCCCCACCTTTTTGCCCACCTTTTCAGGTTGCTTTTTGGGGGTGGTGCCGTCGGTGGCGGAAGAAGTTCCGGTCTCCTTGGCAACCGCTTCCCGCTTGACTTCTTCTTCCTTGCGGATCCGCAGGGAAAGGATGCCGCGAACGGTATTTTCCTTGATGGTTTCGATCATTGCATCGAAGATGTCGTAGCTTTGGAATTTGAATTCAACGACAGGGTTTCTCTGCCCATAGGCTTCCAAGCCGATGCCTTGGCGCAGATCGTCCATATTATCAATATGCTCCATCCAGTTGCGGTCGACACTACGCAGCAAAATCACCCGCTCCGCTTCCCGCATCATAGTGCTGCCGATTTCTTGCTCCTTGCGCTCATAGGCGGCATACGCTTTTTCCAGCACCGTTTCGGTCACTTCGTCGATATCCAATTCGGGCAAGGTTTCGGCGGAATAGCGCAGATCGTTCTCGGTCAGAATACCGCCCAGCTCTTTACGCAGACCATCGAAATCCCAAAGGGTGGTATCTTCGCCTGCTAAGTGGGTTTGCACTTGGGCGGCAACAAAATCATTGAGCATCTTCAAAACAGTTTCTTTCAGATCGGAATCGTCCAGAACCTGCCGCCGCTGAGCATAGATCAGTTCCCGCTGCTTATTCATAACATCATCGTATTCCAGAACGTGCTTTCTGCGGGCAAAGTTATTGGCTTCCACCCGCTCCTGGCTCTTTTCGATAACGCCGGTCAGCATCTTGGCTTCGATGGGCATATCTTCGGGCATCCGCAGAGTGCTCATAATTGCGGTGACTCGCTCTCCGCCGAACAGACGCATCAGATCGTCCTCCAACGAGAGATAAAAACGGGTGGCGCCGGGATCGCCTTGGCGGGCGGCGCGACCCCGTAGCTGGTTATCGATACGGCGGCTTTCATGCCGCTCGGTACCTAAGATAAACAGACCGCCGGCGGCGCGGACCTTTTCGGCTTCTTCCGCGATAATCTCTTTATGTTGCTTTAAAGACTCTTGATAGAAGGCGCGGGCTTCCAAAATGGTCTCGTCCTTGGTCTCGGCATAGCCGGTCGCCTCGCTGATGACCGCTTCTTCATAGCCCTTTTTACGCAGGTCTTCTTTTGCCAAATATTCCGCATTACCGCCCAGCATAATGTCGGTTCCGCGGCCTGCCATATTGGTGGCGATGGTGACTGCGCCGAATTTACCCGCCTGCGCGATGATGGCGGCTTCCTTTTCGTGGTGCTTTGCATTCAAGACATGGTGGGGGATGCCCTTTTTCTTTAAGAGCATACTCAAAAGTTCGCTCTTTTCGATGGAGATGGTACCCACCAAAACGGGCTGACCTTTGGCGTGACATTCTTCGATCTGCTGCAACGCATTGATAAATTTGCCTTTTTCCGATTTAAAGACCATATCCGAATGGTCCACGCGGATATTGGGGCGGTTGGTGGGGATCTCCACCACGTCCAAAGCGTAGATACCGCGGAATTCATCTTCTTCGGTCAGGGCGGTACCGGTCATACCCGAAAGCTTATCATATAAGCGGAAATAGTTTTGCAAAGTGATGGAAGCGAGCGTCTTGCTCTCCTTTTCCACCTTGACGTTTTCCTTGGCTTCCAGCGCTTGGTGCAGGCCTTGGTTATACCGCCGACCATACATAATACGGCCGGTAAATTCATCGACGATCAGCACCTGCCCGTCCTTGACCACATAGTCAATATCCCGATGCATAATGCCGCGGGCACGCAATGCCTGGTTGATATGGTGGCTGATCTCCATATTGGAAGGATCTGCCAAATTTTCCAGATGGAAAAAGGCTTCCGCCTTTTCCACGCCCTTGGCGGTCAAGGTGACGTGCTTATTTTTTTCTTCAATAAGGTAGTCGGCATTTTTCAGTTCCTTATGCTCCGCTTCGGTCAGATAATGGCCCATCAGGATTTCCTGATACTCCATCTTGGCATAGGTATCGTAATCCGCCTTATCGTCGGTCCGCACCACCTTGAAGGGGCGCAGGGATTGGACGAAATTATCCGCAAGATTATACATTTCGGTGGAATTGGCGCCCTGACCGCTGATGATCAAGGGGGTTCTTGCTTCGTCGATCAAGATGGAGTCCACTTCGTCGACAATGGCGAAGAAATGCCGCCGTTGGACCAGATTTTCCTTATAAAGCGCCATATTATCTCTAAGGTAATCAAAGCCGAATTCATTATTGGTACCATAGGTAATATCGGCGGCGTAGGCTTCTTTCTTTTCCGCGGGGGTCATTCCGCTGATGACCAAGCCTACCTGCAAACCCAAATAACGATAGACCTTGCCCATCCATTCGCTATCGCGCTGGGCAAGATAATCGTTGACGGTGATGACATGCACCCCTTCACCTGCCAAGGCATTCAGATAGGCGGGCAGGGTGGCAACCAAGGTCTTTCCTTCGCCGGTCTTCATCTCGGCAATTCTTCCTTGGTGGAGAACAATACCGCCGATGATCTGGACCGGATAGTGCTTCATTCCCAAAACACGCCAAGCGGCTTCCCGCATCGTTGCAAAGGCATCGGGGAGAATATCATCCAAGGTCTCGCCGTTAGAAAGTCGTTCTTTTAAAATATCGGTCTGATTTTTAAGGTCTTCTTCCGAAAGGGCGGCATAGGTCTCTTCCAGCGCCAATACCTGATCGACGACGGGCTGAATCCGTTTGAGCTCCCGCTCGGAATGAGAACCGAACCATTTATCAAATAATCCCATTTTTCCATCTCCTTGGGTCAAATTTATCTCATATTGACCTATTATATCATAAAAGTTACAGTATTTCCATAGAATTTGCTCGAATTTTCAGTAAATTCACAAAAATAAAATGATTGCAATAAGAGCAAAATAATGGTAAAATATTTTGTGGTATAAAATTAACTTTATATAAAGGAGAAATGGACATGGCTTACAACAAAAAGACTGTAGACGACATTAACGTCAAGGGCAAGAACGTTTTGGTCCGTTGCGACTTCAATGTTCCCCTCAAAAACGGTGTGATCACCGATGAGAACCGCATCAATGCGGCTCTGCCCACCATCAAAAAATTGATCGCAGATGGCGGCAAGGTCATTCTTTGCTCCCATATGGGCAAGCCCAAGGGCGAACCCAAGCCCGAATGTTCTCTGGCTCCCGTGGCTGCCCGCCTTTCCGAGAAGCTGGGCAAGGAAGTTGTTTTCGCTGCCGATGATAATGTGGTCGGCGAAAATGCCAAGGCCGCAGTTGCCGCAATGAAGGATGGCGACGTTGTTCTGTTGCAGAACACCCGCTATCGTGCCGAAGAGACCAAGAACGGTGAAGAATTCAGCAAAGAGCTGGGCTCCTTGGCAGATATCTTTGTCAACGATGCATTTGGTACCGCACACCGCGCTCATTGCTCTACCGTCGGTGTTGTAAACTATGTCAAGGAAGCGGTTGCCGGTTACCTGATCGGTAAAGAACTGCAATATTTGGGCAATGCGGTGGATGCTCCCGAGCGTCCCTTTGTCACCATTCTGGGCGGCGCAAAGGTTGCCGATAAGCTGACTGTTATCGAAAACTTGCTCAAAAAGGCCGATACTCTGATCATCGGTGGCGGTATGGCATATACCTTCCTGGCTGCCAAGGGTTATTCCGTCGGTACTTCCTTGCTGGATGAGACCAAGATCGAATACTGCAAGGATATGCTCAAGCAGGCCGAAGAAAAGGGCGTTAAGATCCTGCTGCCCATCGACTGCACCATCGTTAAGGATTTCCCCAACCCCATCGATGCTGAAATCGAAGTGGAGATTATGGATGCCGATAAGATCCCTGCCGATAAGATGAGCTTGGATATCGGCCCCAAGACTGCCGAGTTGTTTGCAGATGCTGTCAAGAGCGCCAAGACCGTTGTTTGGAATGGTCCTATGGGCGTATTTGAGAACCCCGTTCTCGCAAAGGGTACCATGGCAGTTGCCAAGGCAATGGCCGAGACCGATGCTGTCACTGTCATCGGCGGTGGCGATAGCGCCGCTGCGGTCAACATTCTGGGCTTTGGCGATCAGATGACCCACATCTCCACCGGCGGTGGCGCTTCCTTGGAGTTCTTGGAAGGTAAAGAACTGCCCGGTATTGCCGCTTTGAACGATAAGTAATTTCCAAATCTGCGGAACGGATTTTTTCCGTTCCGCAAATTTTGGTTAAGGTGACAAGAATAATCCGAACCTGCCTCAAAGCAGGATATTTCGGTGCTTTT
>CALGEL010000068.1 GCA_937881855.1 uncultured Clostridia bacterium
ATGTACAGACTGCGGCGAATGCAGCCGTGTATGTCCCCAGGGCATCCCTCTGCATCTGTTTAACCGTAAGTTTATTAAGGATATAAATATTTTAAGCTTAAAGAAAATTTATCATGTTACATAACGAAAGGAAGGGCTCGTAATGAAATTTGCCGAGTTAGAAAAAGTTATTCTCGAAAAATTAGATAATGGATTATTGGATGGTGTTGTAGGAAAAGATTCTCCTATGGGAGACTATGCAACGGTTATTTTTAGAAAGGTAATAAAAAATGGAATTCCACAAATAGTTCGTTTTGGAGCGGATAAAAAGTACTTTGATGGTAAAGAGACAATTAAAGTTGCCGGCAAACAAACTGTTCAACTGATTGAAAAAACAGCAGATAAGTTGAAGTTTTTACAAAAATACGGATTTCTTATGGATGATCCTGACGTAAAGAAATACAGTGCTTTTTTTAAGCCTAAAAAATAATGAATCCAATAAATCTCCTGTAGGAAATCCCTACGGGAGATTTATTATTTCGGGGGTATAATTTTGCGTGGGTTGGGAGCGTGGTTGAATGGCGGTCGGGTGGTCGTTGAAAGGTTCTTCTAATTGTGGTATAATTATTTTAAGATTGAAAGAACAATGGTGTTTATGATGAAAGAATCGATTCAAAAATGGAAAACCGAAGAGGAAATTGCCTATATTCACGGATGGGACTTCTCTCACATTGAAGGGCGGTATACGGAAGACACCGACTTTCCTTGGGATTATCGGCAGGTGATCGGCGAATATTTAACCCCAGATATGAAGTTATTGGATATCGATACCGGCGGCGGGGAGTTTTTGCGTTCGTTGGAGCACCCTCATAAAAACACCGCAGCTACGGAGAATTATCCGCCCAATGTTCGGCTTTGCAAAGAGGTTCTGCTTCCTTTGGGGATTACCTTTCGGCAGGCCGACGGCAAGGGCGAACTGCCCTTCGAGGATCAATCCTTTGACATGGTCATCAACCGCCACGGAGATTTTAATCCGCAAGAGATTTATCGGGTTCTGAAATCGGGCGGCATCTTCGTTTCCCAGCAGGTGGGCGCGGAAAATGACCGCGCATTGGTGGAGCTTCTTTGTGGGAAACAACCAATGCCCTTCCCCGAGCAATATGCCGCCAAAGCCGCGCTCACCTTTCAAAAGGCAGGCTTTGCGATCCTTCGCCAAGAGGAATGCTTTAAGCCGATCCGCTTTTTCGATGTGGGCGCACTCACATGGTTTGCCCGTGTTCTCCCCTGGGAATTTCCTGCTTTTTCGGTGGATACGCATCTTCAAAACCTAATGAAAGCGCAACAAATCATTGACGAAATTGGGTTTGTCGAGGCCAAAACCCATCGGTTTCTTTTGGTCGCCAAAAAATAGCGGCTGATTTTTTGTTTACTTCTTGTGAAAAAATTTTCGGCGTGTTATGATATAGGAAATAAATGTCAAAATTTATCGAGGTGAATACATATGTGGTTGTTTATGGCGATCTTATCCGCCATCTTTGCCGGTCTTACCGCCATTTTGGCCAAATGCGGCATCCGCAAGACCGACTCCGATCTTGCGACCGCGCTCCGCACGGTTGTGGTGTTGGTGTTCTCTTGGGTGATGGTATTGGTCGACGGTTCTATTGCCCAAATCGGCAATATCGGGATGGAGTCGCTGGTATTTTTAGTGCTCTCCGGTCTTGCCACCGGCGCATCTTGGATCTGCTATTTCAAGGCGCTGGGAATGGGCGATGTCAACAAGGTGGTGCCTATTGATAAATCCAGCACCATTCTGACGGTACTGCTTGCAATCCTCTGCTTTCAGGAGACTGCCAATCTGGCGGTCAAGCTGATCGGTACTACGTTATTGGCGGCAGGCATTTTCCTCATGATCGAAAAAAAGCAGGTGGACGACAAAGCGCAAAGCAAAGGCTGGATGTTATATGCGGTGTTGGCGGCGGTGTTTGCGGCGCTGACCTCCATTTTGGCGAAGGTTGGTATCACAGGCGTTCCTTCCAATTTGGCGACCGCCATTCGCACCGCGGTTGTTCTGGTGATGGCGTGGATCATTGTTCTATCCCGCAATAAGCAGGCAGGCCTCAAAACATTGGACAAACGAGAATTCCTGTTCATCTCCCTTTCGGGCGTGGCAACGGGCGGCTCCTGGCTATGCTATTATTATGCCATCCAGAAGGGTGTGGTCAGCGTTGTTGTACCGATCGACAAAATGAGCATTTTGGTAGCGGTCGGATTTTCATATTTTGTATTCAAAGAGAAGTTGACGAAAAAAGCAATGCTCGGCTTAGGGCTGATGCTTGCCGGCACGTTGGCTATGGCGATTTGGAGTTAATTACTCACGCCCCCGAGTAAACAAACTCGGGGGTTTTGAACTTCATCTTGAAACATTCTCTATATTCTTGTATAATAATAACAGACTCTGACGAAAAAAGGAGAACCTTTATGAAACGACTGATCCGAACGATTGTGGCGGTAGCGGCGCTGGCGCTGATTTTGGGCATTGCCATTTATTTTTTGTTGGGCGGCAACTCCCCCGCCGAGAAACTGATGAAAAATCACCCCTATACTTTTGAGACCACCAAAAATCTCGGCACCGAGCGGCAGGACAGTTATGCTTTGGGCGAGGGCTGCGTTTACATTTCCTATCCCAAGACCAAAAACAAAGCGACCGACAAGGCCATCGAAGATTATCTTAATGAAGCAAAGACCGCCTTCGACGAACTTTTGGAGCAGCGCAAGGATGCCGACCGCGCCGAGACGGAGCGGATCGAAATTCCCCGCTTGGTCTTTGACTACACCACCGAGGAAAGCGGCAACTACACCCTTTTAAATCTTTCCTACAAAATTGAAATTTTAGACGAAGAAGCGGCAGTTTGCGCCCCCGGCGATACACCGAAACTGAGCGCTACCACCTTCTGTATCGGCAAGGAGAACGAGATCTTGGATCTCGACGGGATTTTGGGCGAGAACGGAGAAGCCAAGATCCGCAATATGCTGAAAGTCAAAAAGATTGCCTTGGATGATATGACCCATTTCACTGTCAACGGGGATACCCTGACCATTCATTTTATCGACGGAAGCGAAGAATTTTCCATCGACGCGGTGAAACGCGCCAACCTGATCGACCCCGATAAGCCGATGGTTGCCTTGACCTTTGACGATGGCCCCGGCGGCTATTCCAAGGAACTTGCCGACCTTTTTGAAAAATATAACGGTCGCGCCACCTTCTTTGTTTTGGGGCAGTTGGTTCCCACCTATAACGAATCTTTGAAATATGTTTATGAAAAAGGCAACGAGATCGGCAGCCACACTTATAGCCACAAAAACCTGAATATCCAGACCGAAGCCACCATCCGCAAGGAGCTTGAAGATACCAAACAGGTCATCTACGATGCCATCGGCGCTTATCCGACGGTCATTCGCACTCCTTACGGCAATGCCAACAGCAAGGTGATGGAGATTATCGACGGCCCCAACATCCTTTGGAGCGTGGATACGCTGGATTGGTCCAGCCGCGACACCAACAAGATCATCAGCAAGATTTTAAACGAGACCTCCGACGGGGACATTGTTCTGATGCACGAGATCTATGGATTTACCTTCAATGCGGTGAAATCCGCCATCAAGACCTTGGCAGATCGGGGCTACCAATTTGTCACGGTAAGCGAGTTGATGCAATACAAGGGCATTGAGCCCGAAGGCAAAATTTACAGTGCCGATCATCAAGTTAAATAATAGAAAAATCCCGCATCTAGCGGGATTTTTTTATTATGTGATTTTAAAATAGGACCAGACCGGATCATGATCGCTGGCTGTTTCTTTGCCCACAAAAACACTCATTTCAGTTTCGTCCACATAGTATTCCAGCAAATTATTGACATAAATATTATCAATGGAAACTCCATAATGAATCTTTTTTTGGGTCTTTCCGCCGTTCATCGAGGTTACCTTCCCGCGATCATATAATTTAAATTGCGTTTGAAGGGGCAGGTTGAAATCGCCGGTCATCAAGGCGGGTCTCTTCTCATTTTGGAATACTCCGCATACTTCGCGGAACTGCGCTTGACCGAAGGTGCTGTCGCGACTGCCGTCGGAAAGCTTTTGCTGCGTGCAGAGATGAACGTTATAGAATACGACTTCTTTTCCGTCGATCTCCAAAATGGTTTTGGAATATTTGCGCGGTTCCGAGCCGGTCTGCTCCCTAAACGTCACTTCATCTACCCATTTGATGGGGAAACGAGATAAAATGGCGTGTCCGTAATCCCCGCCATCTTTGGTTGTTGTTTTGGTGAAATGATAATACTCATATCCCAGCTCTCCTGCTAACCATTGGGCTTGATTTATATTGTAGCTTCGTCTGGAATTATTATCCACTTCCTGCAAGCCGACAATATCGGCATCAATCGCACGCAAAATCTGCACAATCTTATTGCGTTGGTCGGCACCGGTCTGCCTGGTTTTGGGATCATACCACATCGATTTAATATTATAGGAAGCAATCTTATACCAGCCCGAATCTTCCGCATCGGGATCGATCGGTTCGGGGTCTTCTTCCGGTTCCGGTTCTTCGCTTACATCTTCATTGCCCGAAACCGGCTCATCCGGGATGGGCTCGTCCCTTTCGGGGGTGGGTTCGTCCTTATCGTCGCTGCTCGGAGTTTGCTCTTTATCGTTTTCTTCCTTTTTCTCCTCTACGACATCGTCCTCTGTTTTTTCTTCATTTTCAACAAAAGGCTTTTGGGGCTCTTCTTCCTGATCGAACTTCTCAGTTTGGTCTTGCTCGACCAGCTCCCCTGCGATTGCAGAGTCTTCTTGGTTATTAGAAACGCAGCCGGAAATCAAACCCATCACCATTGCTAAAATCAGCAAAGAAGAAATTATCTTTTTCGGCATCTTTTTTCTCCTAATATCAAACATCGAAATAGCCCAAAACCAAAATACCGATAATGGCCGCCGCCAAGCAAAGATAATGCTTCCAAGAAAGCTTTTCTTTCAGGAAGATGGCGCTCCACACCATCGAGACCAGGCAATAGGAAGAGATAATGACCAAGCCGGGGATATAGCCATTGACCACCACTTTTGCATAGAAGATCTGACCGATGGTTTCGCAGGTGCCGCCCAACAGCTTGACACCATCGAACTTCTTATCGACTTTTTCTTTCTTAATACCGAACACATAGATAGCAAAGAAGACGGCGATGATCATCCAAGTCAGCTCATAAGCAGTGTTCATCACATCACCTGCCAGATCTTCGTTGCCGATCCGCTCCACATAGCCTTCGGCGATCAGGGTATCCACAAAGGTACCCAGCGAATCCAAAACGCAATACAGCACCGGCAATAAAATCGCCCAAAGGCTCTTGGTATACTTCCGATTGGCTTTCTCTTGGCGCAGGGCGCGCAACTGAGGATCTTCGGTGCTATCGACGATCCCCAAAAAGAGAATACCGCCGATGACCAGCACCAAGCCGGCAATGATCCAGCCGTTGAGATAGACTGCATTGCCATCGAAATCGGGATTGAAGGTGACACCGAACACGATCATACAAAGGATCGCCGAGACCGCGCCCGAGCCGTTGCAGATGGGCGAAGAGATGGAAAGCTCAATATACCGCAAACCGATATAGCCCACCACCATCGACACGATATAAAAGAAGGATGCGGGCAGATAATAGACAATATCCATCAAAGAGAAGGGGATCTTTTCAATGAAGATCATATACAGCGCATGCAAGCCCATAATTCCACCGACGGCGATGCCGACCTTGAAATGGCTTGTCTTTTCCCTTTGGGGCGAGCCGATTTTACTGAAAATATCCGAACCGCTCCAACAGAGCATAGCGATGACCGCAAATAACCACATAGTATTATTTTCCCTCCATTTTATGCTATTTTTCTTTAAATTTTATAATATCATTTTTTAAAATCAAATGCAACCCTTGACGATGAAATAATAACATAATATAATGAAATCATTAAAAAATATGAGGTTTTTATGATTATAAAAGATCTTCGGCTGGCGGTGGACCATTCCCCTGCCCAGCTGCAAAAGAAAATAGAAAAAGCCTGCGGTTTCCGCAATGCAGATTGGCGCATTTTGCGGCGGGGCATCGATGCCCGCAAGCAGCCGGTCTGCTATTGCTATACCATCGAAGCGGTGGCGCAAGGAGATGCTTTTGAAGAGCGCAAGCCCTTGGAAATTCCGCCCTTTACCCGAAAGATGCGGCCCATCATCATCGGTTGCGGCCCTGCGGGGCTTTTCGCCGCTTGGGTCCTTGCCAAAGCGGGGGCGGCACCGCTGATTTTGGAGCGGGGCAAGGCGGTGGATGAGCGGCGGGCGGATATCGAGCGGTTTCAGCGTGAAGGTGTGCTGGACCCCGACTCCAATGTGCAATTCGGGGAAGGCGGCGCAGGTACCTTTTCCGACGGTAAGCTGACCACCGGCATCCACGACCCCCTATGCCGCGAAATTCTGGAAGCCTTTGTCTCCTTCGGCGCTCCCAAGGAGATTTTATACGAAGCCAAGCCCCATATCGGCACCGATCTTTTGCAGGAAGTTATCCGCAAGATGCGGCAGGAGATTTTGGCGCTGGGCGGAGAAATTCATTTCAATGAGCCGATGCGCAGATTGCTGATGGAAGATGGCAAGATCGTCGGTGTGGTGGGTGATCGGACCTACCCTGCCGAGCAGGTGATTTTAGCCATCGGGCATAGCGCCCGCGATACCTTCGAGATGCTTTTGGAACACCAGATCCCCCTGCAACCCAAGGCCTTTTCCGTCGGTGCGCGGATCGAGCATCCCCAAGGGTTGATCAATCAGGCGCAATACGGCGCGTCCGCTCCATTTTTGGGGGCGGCCGATTATAAATTATCTTGGCATACCCCCGATGGGCGGGGGGTATACACCTTTTGTATGTGCCCCGGTGGGGAAGTTATCGCGGCGGCAAGCGAGATCGGCGGGGTCTGCACCAACGGAATGAGTTACCACGCCCGCGCAGGCCAAAATGCCAACAGCGCCCTTTTGGTGGGCATCTCCCCCGCCGACTACGGCACCCACCATCCCTTGGCGGGAATGTATTTTCAACGCAAATTGGAGCAGACCGCTTATGAATATTGCGGCGGATACCGCGCCCCTGCTCAGCGGTTGGATGATTTTATGGTCGGGCGGAAAACCACCGCCTTCGGCGCGGTGGAGCCCAGCTATCGGCCTGCGGTCGTCCCTGCTAATCTGCAAGAAATTTTGCCTGCCTTTGCCATCGATGCCATGCGGCAGGCAATTCCTGTTTTTGATCGGCGGATCAAAGGCTTTGCCCTGCCCGATGCGGTGTTGACCGCGCCGGAAGCCCGCAGCTCATCCCCTGTCACCATTTTACGCGACCGCGAGACCCTGCAAAGCCAAATCCAAGGTCTTTACCCCTGCGGGGAAGGGGCAGGCTATGCGGGGGGAATAATGAGCGCAGCAACAGATGGGATCCGCTGTGCTTTAAAAGTTTTAGGGTAGACCGTTGAAATGGGCGCCTTTTCCGCTTTTTCGGTCTCGCCGTATCGACATACGCCTTCACCCGAAGAAACCGAAAAATCCATCCCATTTGAACGGTCTGAACAACAATTCTTTTTTATATTTTGAAATTTCTAAATTCTAAACCGTTCAAATCAGATGCAGATTTTCATTTCTTTAACCCTCGGCTATATATCGATATGCCGAGGGTTAAAAAATGAGAAAGACATAAAAATAGCCGCTCCTTTCGGAGCGGCTTTCCTTATTATTGTCGGTCTGCGCTGATTTCAACGGTTTTAAATGCTCTTAATTGCTTGTTGGAGGATATTTATACTCTGTTTTGCGGCTTTTTGGACAAAGGTCTGGAAGTCCATTATCGCATCTTCGCTTGCCCCATCGGAGATGGCGCGCAGGATAGCAAAGGGAACTTGATTGACATAACAAACATGACCGATGGCGGCCCCTTCCATTTCGCAGCAGGAAGCATTAAAGCGGGAGCGGATCAACTCTTTCTTTTGCCGCTCGGCAATGAACTGATCCCCCGATGCGACCACACCGCAGACCGCCTTGGCACCTACCGTTTCTGCCGCTTTTATAAAGGCATCGATGAGTTTTTTATCGGCGGGCAATTCCACCTTATTGATGCCGGAAATCATCCCGATGGGATCGCCCAGCGGAGAAGTATCCATATCGTGCTGCACCACCTGCTCGGCGACCACCACATCCATAATCCCCAAGGCGGGATCCAATGCGCCCGCCACACCGGTATTGATGATGCACTTGGGACGGTATGTAAGGATCATTGCTTCGGCGCAGAGAGCGGCAAAGACCTTGCCCACCCCTGCGGTGGCGACAACGACCTCCTTGCCGCACCATTTTCCCCGAACAAAGCGGACCCCGCTGATGACCTGCTCGGCCACCTGCTCCATCGAGCCGATGATGGCGGCGGTTTCCGATTCCATAGCTCCGATAATTCCGATCATTTCCAATTCTCCTTTTTAATTTCCAAGGTTTCCAGCACACGGATGCCGCAATCCTTGGCGACCTTTTCCAACAATGCGGTATATTTTGCATCCCCTGTAAACTCCGGTTGATGGGCATCACTGCCCAACACCGCAACGCACCCTTCTTCTGCCGCGATCTGCCAAAAGGCAGGTACAGGATAGCTATTGGCAATATCTGTGCGGCGCAGGCCTTGGGCGTTGATCTCCAACGGCAGACCGCAACGCTTGGCCTGCTGGCAAAGCCGCCGCATATGCTTGCGGTAGACCGCAGGATCGCCATTGTATTGGCAGACATCGGGGTGGGCCAGATATAAAAATTTGCCGGTCTGCATCCCTTCGCATGTCTGGTCGACATATTTACCCAGCTTATATTCATCGCCCCGATCCCAATTAAAGCTAAACCATCGATTGGGGTTTTCCACATCATATTCATTGGCGGTGCAATGCTGACCCAAAATCAGATATTCCACCCCCGGATATTGCTGCAAAAGTTCCATCGACTTGCCGAAAAGTTCGGGGAAATATTCCATTTCCAATCCACAATGCAATTCAATGCGATCCCCATATTTCTTTTTCAAATTCTCAATGGTTTGAATATAATCGGGCAGCTCTTCGGGGAGCATCCGCACCTTGGAAACATAGCCATTGGGGAAGATATGCGGGGCATGGTCGGAAAAGCCTAAAATCTTCAAGCCATTGGCAATGGCGGCTTCCACATACTCCCATTCTTCCCCCTGCGCATGATGGCATCTTGCGGTGTGGGTATGGTAATTGGCTATCATTCAACGTTCTCCTAAAAGTTTTAACTACAATCTCAGCCAAAAAAGTTCCTTTTTTCAAAGGAACTTTTTTGATACTTATTCTTCGGTATTTTCAGAAATCTCTGCATCTGCTTCGATTACCGCAGGCTCTTCTGCGGGAGCAAAGATGGCGGCAAATTCCGCGGCGGTCAGACGCTCTTTGGCCAGCAACGCTTCGGCGGTGGCGCGGACTTCTGCTTCATGGTCTTTCAAAATTTGCTCGGCAGTCTTATAGGCCTTATCAATAATGGCGTGGATCTCTTCATCGATCTGCGCCGCCACATTTTCCGAATAGGCGCGCTGGGTGGTGAAATCTCTGCCGATAAACACTTCATCGTTATCGCTGCCGTAAAGGATGGGGCCCAGCTTATCGCTCATACCATATTTGGTAACCATCTGGCGAGCGATCCCACTGGCGCGTTGGATATCATTGGATGCGCCGGTGGAGATATCTTCCAGATAAAGCTGCTCCGATACCCGACCGCCCAGCAGACCGACGATCTGCTCAAACATCACCTTGCGGGTGGAATAGGAAAGATCTTCCTTAGGCAGAGATAGGGTATACCCACCCGCTCTGCCGCGGGGGATGATGGAAATTTCGTGGACGGGATCGGCGGTCTCCAAGAACTGCGCGACCACCGCATGACCTGCTTCGTGGAAAGCGGTCAACCGACGCTCTTTTTCCACAATCTTGCGGCTCTTCTTTTCAGGGCCGGCAATGACTTTCATGATGGCTTCTTCGATCTCCTGCTGACCGATCTCACGCTTAGCGCGGCGGGCGGCAAGCAAAGCCGCTTCATTGAGCAGGTTCTCGATATCTGCGCCGGTAAAGCCGATGGTGCCCTTGGCAATATCCCCGAAATTGACTTCGGGCGCAAAGGTCTTTTTGCGGGCATGGACCTTCAAGATGGCTTCGCGGCCTTCCTGATCGGGATAGCCCACATAGATCTGGCGGTCGAACCGACCGGGGCGCAGCAGCGCAGGGTCCAGAACATCGGCGCGGTTGGTGGCGGCGATGACGATGATGCCTGCATTGGAGCCGAAACCATCCATTTCCACCAATAATTGGTTTAGGGTCTGCTCGCGTTCATCGTGGCCACCGCCCAAGCCGGTGCCTCTGCGGCGACCGACGGCATCGATCTCATCGATAAACACAATGCAGGGATTATTCTTTTTGGCTTCGCCAAACAATTCGCGGACACGGGATGCACCCATACCCACATAAAGCTCGACAAAATCGGAGCCGGAGATAGAGAAGAAGGGAACCCCCGCCTCCCCTGCTACCGCTTTGGCAAGCAGGGTCTTACCGGTACCCGGAGGGCCCACCAAGAGAACACCCTTGGGGATCCGAGCGCCCAACTCCATATATTTACGGGGCGCTTTAAGGAAATCAACGATCTCCACCAATTCTTCCTTCTCTTCATCGGCACCCGCCACATCGGCAAAGGTCTTCTTATCGGCAGGGTCCACTTCGTTGCGGACGCGACTCTTGGTAAATCCTCCGCGCCCTGCGCCGTTCATCTGGCGGTTGGTCATAACAAAGAAGAGAACCAACATACCAAACAAGAACAGATAAGGAATAAAGCTGACCCACCAGGGCAGGACAAAGCCTTCGGAGAAATTATAATCCTTGATGGTACCTGCTTTTTGCTGCTCCAGCACCATCGGCATAATCTCCGCTTCAAACATTCCCAGGCTCAACAGTTCATGCTGCACCTTGGTTCCGTCTTTGAGTTCGCAGGTGAGTTTTGCCCCTTCCAATTCAAAAAGGGTGACCTGCTCGGTATTAAAATAGTTGACCATCTCGCCATAGGAAATCTTTTTGATCTCCTCGCCTTTATTAAAAAAGGAAAAGATAGAAAACACTAAGGCAAACAGCAAAAGGACATAGATGATCCCCCGCATACCAAATCGCTTTTTATTCAAGTTACTATTCACTCCTTATTCTTAAGGTGACAAAAGTAATCCAAACCTTGTTTTAAAAAGGCGGATTTTCACTCACCCTTCGTTAACGCTTCAGCTATATATTTCTTCCTTCAAAATTCCCACATAGGGCAGATTGCGGAATTTCTCGTCATAATCCAGACCGTAGCCCACAATGAAGGCATCGGGGATTTCATACCCGATGTATTTAGCTTTCACATCCACCTTGCGGCGGGAAGGCTTAGAGAACAGGGCGCAGATTTCGATGGAGGCGGGATTTCTTTGCTGCAACATATTCATCAGGTTATACAATGTCACACCGCTATCCAAAATATCCTCCACAATCAGAAGGTTTTTGCCTTTGATATCCACATCCAGATCCTTTAAGATCTTGACGGAGCCTTTGGTCTCGGTGCCCGCTCCATAGCTGGATACATTCATAAAATCGATCTGCAACGGCAGATCCACTGCCCGCATCAGATCGGCCATCACCATCACGCTTCCCTTCAAGATGGAGACCATCAGCAGATCCTTGCCTTGATAGTCTTTGGTAATGGCGGCGCCCAGCTCGGCGATTTTTTCTTGAAGTTGCTGCTCGGTGCAAAGCACCTCTTTAACTGCATAATCCTGCACTGTCATTTTTAATAATCCCCTTTAGTTTTTCCCAATTTTCACAGTATAAACCTGTTTTGTTTTTTCATCGGGCGCAAATTCCTTCGCCGCGCCATAGCCTTCTGCCCAAAGCAGAGTTCCCTGCCCATCGCAAAGCACCCAAAGCTGCTCGCGGGCGGTGCGGGGAATGCGGTCGTTTTTCAACCGTTTTTGCAAACGAGAGGTTCCGCCGCCTGCCTTGGCAGGTAAAAAGCGATCCCCATCACGCTTGCGGCGGAAGATGAGATTGCCCTTAATTTTATCACAGTCTAATTGAAAATGTGTAAACGCACTGTTAATTTCTTCCGAAGAAACCAAAAATTCCCATTCGCCCCAGCGGGCAATTTGGTCGGGAACCACCGCAATTTCCGGCACTTCTTGGGGCGCCATAAAGACACATTTTCCATATTCTATCCGAAAGTATCGACCTTGGGGCAGCTGCAACTGCGCCGACGGCGGATTTTGGCGGATCAGAGCGGAAATCTGCTCAAAATGCAAGCGAGATAAGGCGCTCCCGCTCATCCGGTCCAGCACCCGCTTTAAAATCGCATCGGGCAACTGCGCCAAGGCTTCGGCCATATCGGTTTGGACACTTTGCGCCCATTGATTGAGCGCATAATCTTCTGCTTCTAAGCAACGCATCGCCGCCGCCAATCCTTCGGAGAAATTTCCTTCCTGCCGCCCATTTAATCGCGGCAAGATCTCATGCCGCAAAAAATTGCGCAGATAAGAAATATCCTCATTGGTCTCATCGCAGACATAGGGAAGCCCCTGCTCCTCGCAATAGGCTAAAATCTCGCCCTTTTCCCATTCCAAGAGCGGGCGCAGATAACCGCCGCGGCGGGCTTTAATCCCCGAAAGACCGCTACTGCCGCTGCCACGGAACAGGTTGATAAAAAAGGTCTCTGCCCGATCTTGGCGATGATGGGCGGTGGCGCAAAACTGCATCTGCCCATCGGCAAAGGGATCCAAAAATCCATACCGCAAATCGCGGGCCGCTTCTTCAAGGCTCATTCCCCGCTCCCTTGCCAATGCGGGGGCGTCCCCTTCAAAAATATGCAAAGGGATCTCCCAATCATCGCAAAGGGCGCGGCAAAATTCCAGATCTCTGCGGGAATTTTCCCCGCGGATGCCATGCTCGATATGAGCCGCCTGCAAGGAAAAGGTTCGGTTCGGCAGTTCTTTCAGCAGATGCAAAAGCGCCACCGAATCGCTGCCGCCGCTCAAAGCGACGGTCAAGACGCAGCCTTGGGGCAGAGAGAACTGCTCCATTGCTTTTTGAAAGCGCTCTTTCATCATACCGGCGGAGCCTCTTCCGGCAAGGGAATGCCGCCGGGCATGGAATCTTTTTTGGCTTTATAATCGCCAAACTTGGTCAAGGTATTGTTCCAAGAGAGATAAACGGTCTCGGTGGGACCATGACGGTTTTTGGCGATGATCAATTCAATCTTATTGGGGTTTGCGGTCTCTTTATTATAGATCGCATCGTTATAAAGGAACAAGATTGCATCTGCATCCTGCTCGATAGAGCCCGATTCACGCAGATCGGAAGGCATCGGGCGTTTATCCCCTTCCCGCTTTTCGGGGGCACGAGAGAGCTGAGATAAGCAAAGGACAGGGACATTAAATTCCTTTGCCATCATCTTCATCGAACGGGAAATTTCCGATACCGCTTCTACGCGGCTGGCGGATTTACTGCCCGAACCCATCAACTGCAAATAGTCGACGATAACCAGATCCAAGGAAGGCAGGCGGCGGAGTTTGGCTTTCATTTGGGCGACAGTCATATCAGGGGTATCATCCAGATAGACGGTGGCGCCGGAAAGCTGGGATGCCGATTGCCCCAAACGGATCCATTCGGCTTGGGTCAACTCGCCGGTGCGGAACTTTTTATTATCCACGGCGCTATGGCTGGCGAGCAGGCGGTTTGCCAACTGCTCGTTGCTCATTTCCAGCGAGAAGATGGCAACAGTCTTGCCCTTCAAACCTACATTTTGAGCGATATTCAAAGCCAGCGAAGTCTTACCCAAACCGGGGCGGGCCGCCAGCAAAATCAAATCGCTCTTGCCAAAGCCGGAAAGGACACGGTCCAGATCGCGGAAATTGGTTTTGAGCCCTGCAAAAGCGGAAGGATCCTGCGCAATCTTGGTGACCCGCTCAAAGCTTTCGATCAAAGCGGTCCGCAATTCCACCATCGAGGTATTGCTCTGGCGGTCGCGGATCTCAAAGATCTTCGCCTCCGCCATATCCAAAATCTCCTGAACATCATCGCTGCCGGAATAGCAGGCGTCGGTGATCTGATCGCAGGCGGCGATCAGGCGGCGCAGGTTGGCTTTCTCCACAATGATTTTGGCATGGGCGGTTGCGTTCTTGACGCTGGTGACCGAAGATGCCATATCATAAAGCAATGCCTTGGCTTCCGCTTCTTCATAGATGCCTGCCGCAACCACTTGGTTCAATACTGTTACAAAATCGATGGGTTTGCTTGTGGCATACATCTCGCTGATGACATCGTAGATTTTACCGTATTTATCCACATAGAAATGTTCGGGGCGCAACACCGCCGCCAGATCTTCCATGCACTTATAGTCCACGATCAAAGCGCCGATGACGCTTTGCTCCGCTTCCATGCTATGGGGGACTCTTTTCAAATCTTCAAATTCCATAAGAGAGAACTCTCCTTATTTTTTTGATTTTTCCTTAAGGTGACAAGAGTAATCCGAACCTTGTTTTAAAAAGGCGGATTTCCGCTCACCCTTCGTTAAAATACTCGCCAATGCGGCAGCATTGGCTGCGTTTTATGCCTTGATTGAACGAAAATCCGCTCTTTTTAAAATCTTCGACCTCAAAGCAAGGAGATTTCGAGGGATTTTTGCTCTATCTTTTATGCAGATCGGCTGCCGCCGATCAAATAAAAATAAGTGAAAAGCACCGAAATATCCCGCTTTGAGGCAGGTTCGGATTACTCTTGTCACCTTATTCTTTTTCAACCGAGACGTTGATTTTAGCGGCAATGCCGGTATACAACTTGACGGTTACTGCATAGGTGCCGAAATTCTTGATGGTATCCACCACCAATTTTTTCTTATCCACCGAAACGCCGCTTTCCTTTTCGATCAAGGCGGCGATTTCCTTGCCGGTGATGGCGCCGAAGAGCTTGCCGCTCTCCCCGCCCTTGGCTTTGAGAACAAAGGTCTTGCCTTCCAATTTAGCTTGGTTTTCCTTGGCGGCGGCGGTATCGACATCGATCTTATGCTGAGCCGCGGCGGCCTTACCCGCAAAATCGTTCTGCACCTGAGCGTTCAGCTCTTTGGCAAGTCCGCGAGCGATCAGAAAGTTTCTGGCATATCCGTCCGATACATTGACGGTTTCGCCCTTCTTCCCTTGGCCTTTAACATCCTGCAATAATATTACTTTCATTTGCTTTCTCCTTCTTCTTCGTTTTCTTGGCGGATCAGCGCGATCAATCGGGCAAGAATTTCTTGCAAGGTTCCTTCCACCTGCGCGCCTGCCGCGGCGCGATGACCGCCGCCGCCCATCTGCTCTAATATGATCTGAACATTATAGGTATTATCGCAACGACCGGAGATATGGACCACACCGCCTTCTTCATAAAGGACAAAGGCGCCATTGATCTCCGCCACATTTAAGAGTTCATCCGCCGTTTTAGCGGCAATGACCTTAATTCCGTCGAACAATTCTCCGTCCCACGCGGCGACTGCGATATGGTCGGTAACCATCTCCGCTTTGGTGATGATCTCCATCTGCTTGCGATAGGAAGCCATATCGTTTTTGAAATAACCGCGGATCTCTTGCGGGTCTGCCCCTGCCTTACGCAAAGCGGCGGCCGCTTCAAAGGTGCGGGAGCCGGTGCGCTCGGTGAAGTTCTTGGTATCCAAAATGATACCCGCCAGCAAGGCCCGCGCTTCGATTTTATTCAGTTTGCAATTACGGATATTCTCCGCCAATTCTGTCACCATCTCGCTGGCGGACGAAGCGTTGGGCTCATGGAAGGAGACCACCGTATCGGTAATCGCCCCTTCCACCGCTCTGCGATGGTGGTCGATGACAACCACTTTACGGAAGAAATTTAAGATCCGCTCGCTCTCGATATAATCGGTATCGTGGGTATCCACAACAATCAGCAGAGCATCTTCCGCCATCGCTTTGGTCATATAGGAGACATCCAAAAGAATTTCTTTATAGTCCGTCTCCATCAAAGCATCCAGCATATCTTGGCAAAGGTTTTCTTCCGCGTTATAGAGAATATGCGGTTTTTTACCCAAAGAAGATACACACTTGGCGACACCCACCGAAGCCCCGATGCAATCCAGATCGGCATATTTATGGCCCAGAATATAGACATCTTCGACCCGTTCGATCTGCGCCCGAAGGGCATCGGCGACCACCCGCGCCTTAACACGCTTTCTGCGGTTGCCCCCTTCGGAATTGCCACCGAAGAATTCATAGCGTTCTTTATCCGCATTGGTCAACGCCGCCTGATCACCGCCGCGGCTGAGCGCAAGTTCCAAAGCGCTGCGGGCGGCATCGTCGGTTTTCAGAATATCGCCGTCGCCGATGCCGATGCCGATGGATAAGGTGGCATGAAGCACATCTTCAATATGAATATCCTTAATATCGTTAAGGATCTTGAACTTATTTTCTTTCAGTTTTTCCAGATATCGACGCTCGAAAAAGATGATATATTTATCCTTTTCAGTCTTTTGCAGCAAGCCATTGACCATTCTTGCCAACTGCCGCACCCGAACATCCACCCGATTGGTGAAGTTGGTCTTTTGCATCGCAGGGATGTTTTCGGGAATTTCATCGTAGGAATCCAGCAGGATATATGCTATGCAAAGCGCATCCCCGCGGAATTTATGGATCTGCTCATGGAGGGTATGGTTATCCATCCAATAGACCGCATAGAACTGTTCCTTGCCTTGCTCCCCTTGGCTGAGGATATACACGGTATAGCGTTTATCGGCGAAGGTGATATCATATTTCCCGCTTTGGTTCTTTTTGACTTGATCGAAGGAAATATTTTTATTGATCGCATTGACCTTGCGGCCAAAGAGATCCTCCATATGGCCATCGTGGAGCACCTGATGGAACAGATCGTTATACCAGATGATCTCCCCCCGCTGATTGAGCAGGGTGATGGGCATGGGGAAGTTGGTCAGGTTTTCCCGCGTTGCTTCATCCAGATAAGAAGTGATGCCGCTGAGATAACTATAAATATTTTGATTGCGTTTACCGATCGTCAGCAGACTAAAAACAATATAAAATACAATAAACGTAAGTTCCGCCAGTCCCAACCAGAGATGGACAAACACCGTCGCCAGCGAAAACGCTGCCAACACGCAATATAAGACGATCTCGATCGGCGAAAGATGAATCTTAAAGGATTTCATTCAGTAGTTCCTTTCTGTGAAATCTTTTTTACGGAGTCTTTTTTATAATTATGATACGGGGTGTGGTGGCGATCACCAGCCCGACCACCATCAATAACGAATAGACGCTGACCAAGGAATTTCCCGCCGAGCAATAGGCAAAGACAAATAAACTCCCGATGATCAACCGCCGCAAAAACCGCCCGCAATGCTTGCGGCGCAATAATTGCAACAACGCATAAAGCGCGGTAAATACATAGAAAAATCCAAATAAATGGAAGGTTGCGGAAATATTGGTATAGTATGGCTCACCCAAGAACATGGTGAGGAAATAGCCCAGCATAAAGAGCCAACTGACGCCGCGGGTGGGAATAAGCGCCGACCAGCTGCCCAGCCAATGCTTCCCTGCCATCCGATCCGCCGCCCATACGCTCAGGAAGAAAAAACCAACCAGCGCATATGCGATAAAGACGATGCAGAAAAAACCGATGGTTTGATTCATCCCCTTCATCATTTCCAGCATCTTTACCAACTGTTCGGGGAACCCTTCGGGATAGATCTGATGATAAATCTGCTCCATCTGCCCCACCGCATCCAGATACTTTTCCGCAATCCGCTCCACCGATATATTCAACGCCCAGCTGCCAAAATGCAACTTGCCATAAAGCAAAGCGCCCAGCAGCCAGACCCCGCCTGCCAACGGCAACGCCGCCATAGAAAGGGGGCGAATGTTCCGATAGCGGGACCAAAGCAGAATGACCGCCAGCGGAGTGCCGCAGCAAAGCGCCCAAAGGAGCAGCGCGGTTCCGCTCTCGCGGCAGGTGATTAGGCAAACCAACAACCCTGCCGCCAAGCTCACACCGGCGGGAAGGGTACCCAGCAAACGATAGCCTGCCGAATAAAAGATGCCTGCGCCTGCCATCGCGCCAAATAATGCGATGGCGAAGATACTGCTAAATCCGCCTGCGCGATAAAGGGAACTTGCATAGAAAAGGATCAGTGTGGCAATCCCTAAATAGAGCCAACCTTTTACTGTTTGCTTTTTCATTCTTGCTCTTTTGCCAAAATGGCGTTTACCCGACGCTCATGCCGACCGCCCGCTTCAAATTCAGCGTTGAAATAGGCTTCCACGATTTTCAAGCCCAATTCAATTCCCAAAACACGCGCGCCCATGCAAAGAACATTACTGTTATTATGAACCACCGTCATCTCCGCAGAGAAGCAATCGCCGCAGACCGAAGCGAGAACGCCCTTGACCTTATTGGCGGCAATGCTCATACCGATGCCGGTACCGCAGACCAAGATGCCTTTATCGGCCTTCCCTGCGGAGACCGCTTCTGCTACCATAAAGGCGGCTTCGGGGTAATCGCATCCATCGACGGTGCCATCATATAAAATTTCGTTTTCGATACCCATGGCATCCAGTTTCTTGCAGATGACAGGCAACCATTCGGTTCCTGCCTTATCACATCCCAATACTACTTTCATTTTTGCTCTTGCTCCTTTTTTCTTGCTTGATATTCCCGCTCGGCTTGCGATAGCCTGAAATAAGCGGGGATGATATTTGCCGGCGGCACCGCTTGCAAAAAGCCTGCCGCGTGGGCAATACTGCTACCTAAAATATGATTTTTTTCGCCCATTATAATGCGTTGCCCATCGGCAAGGTGGGAAAGCAGATAAGCGCCATCCCCCAATAGCACCGCAGGGGCATCCAATGCCTTAATCAATTCCTCGGCCTCTTCCACCGCGCAGGCGCGGTCGGCAATCACCGCGCAGGGTTTTCCCTGCTCATCAAAGGCATAGCCGCCCATATAGACCTGCTTGCAGCGGGCATCCAATAATGCCACCGCGATTTTCCCGCTTGCCCGCTCATTGCAGGCAAGCGCCATCAAGGTGGGCACCGCGTGGCAAGGGCGCCCAAGCGCCATTCCTTTCACCAATGCGCAGCCGATCCGCAAACCTGTAAAGGAACCGGGGCCGTTGGTAACGGCGAAGGCTTCCACATCCGCCAAGGATGCGTCGGCTTTTTTCAATGTTTCATCCACCAAAGGGAGCAGCATCTGGCTATGGGTCAGCCCTGCATCGGCAAAGCCTTCCGCCAACACCCGATCCCCTTCGGTCAGCGCGACAGCGGCGGTCTTGCCCGCGCTATCGATACTCAACAATTTCATTTGATGTTCTCCATTCTGATGATCCGCTCGCCTTCCTGCTCGCCATAAGTCAAGTATAGCCGAATGGCATCGGGCGGCAAAAGAGATTCGATATTTTCGCTCCATTCGATCAGCATCAAGCCCTGATCCAGGTAATCATAATATCCGGTACTGAACAGGCTTTCTTCCCCATCCACCCGATACATATCGAAATGATATACAGGGAAGGGGCCGCTATGATATTCATGCACCATCGCAAAGGTGGGGCTGGTGACTTCATCGTCCATCCCGAGCGCTTGGCAAAGGGCGCGGATAAAGGTGGTCTTCCCTGCGCCAAGGTCGCCGAAAAATGCCACCGTTTCATTCCCTTTCAGGGTTGCCGCCAGCGCTTGCGCCGCCGCTTCGGTTGCGGCAAGATCGCGGCAGTTGTATGTCTTATCCATCGATACTACCCCAATTTAATATATTAGTTTTATTATTATATCATAGTATATATATATTTTCAAGGAAATAACTTGTCTTTTTTGAAAGAATTGTTATAATAGATTTATGAGATGAATTTTTTGGAAAGGAGCGATGCAAATGGGCGAACAGATCAAGCTTTTGGTACGCCATATTTATAAGCGAATCGACTGGCTTTTGCTGATTCCCATCTTGATCAGTTGCGGCTTTGGGCTGGTGTTGATCTCTTCCGCCACCGCTTCTTTCGGGACATCGAAACTCATTATCGTTCAGACCGGCGGAATCATTTTAGGGCTGATCGCCGCTTTGATTTTGCTCACCATCGAGCATGAAAATCTCGCTCGGTTTTCCGTTCCCATCTATGGGCTATGTGTTGTTCTTTTGATTGCCACGCTGATCTTCGGTAAGGAAGTGATGGGCAATAAAAACTGGATCTCTTTGGGACCGATCAATATTCAGCCCTCCGAATTTGTCAAGATCGGGTTTATCCTGACCTTTGCCAAGCATTTATCTTCGGTGCGGGATTATATCAATAACATTCGTGCTCTCATTCCCTTGGGGTTGCATTTTGCGGTCATCGCCGCTTTGGTGGCGATGGAAGGGGATTTGGGGACCACCTTGGTCTTTCTCTTTATCTTTTTGATGATGCTGATGGCGGCAGGGCTGCATTGGGGCTTCTTTTTGGGCGGCGGCGCGCTGGTCACCGCAGCGGCGCCCTTCATCTTTGAGCATCTGGACGGATATCAGCAGATGCGTATTTTAGCCGTTTATGATCCTTCTTTGGACCCGCTGGGCTATGGCTATCATACCATTCAAAGCAAAATTGCCTTAGGCAGCGGCGGGCTTTTGGGCTCGGGGCTTTACAGCGGTATTCAGACCCAATATGGCATCCTGCCCGAAAAGCAGACCGACTTTATCTTCTCGGTCTGCGGCGAAGAGCTGGGCTTTGTAGGTTGTCTTTTGATTATTGCTTTGGAATTGGCGATCCTTTTCCGCCTGCTTTATATAGCGCGGTATGCCGCCGATCATATGGGCTCTTTTATCTGCATCGGGCTTGCGGCGATGCTCTTTATGCAGGCCGCCGAGAATATCGGCATGTGCTTGGGGCTGTTGCCGGTCATCGGGCTGACCCTTCCCTTTTTCAGCTATGGCGGGTCGTCGGTATTGGCACTCTGTATGTCCTCGGGGTTGGCAATGTCGGTCAATGCCGCAAGGCCGAAAGAATTTTTCTTTAAAGACAAAAAATAAAAATCGCGAGTGTTCATGTTCACTCGCGATTTTTTTATTGCTCAAAAAAATTATAGGTTTCTTCGGTAGGGTATGCCACAAAACGATTGATGGGGGTGCCCATCGAAGAAAACCGCTCTTCATATTCGGTCATCACATTGGGGGTATCGGTGCTGTGGAGATCATAGGTCAGCTCTTCCAGCCGAAAACCCATTTCCCCAAACTCTTCCACCGAAAAATCAAAGAGCGGGCGGTTATCGGTCTTAAAGCAGATCTTGCCTTCTTTTTTCAAAAGGGGCAGGAATTTTTCCACCATTCGCCGATGGGTCAGCCGCCGCTTGGCATAGCGGGCTTTGGGCCAGGGATCGGAGAAATTCAGGTAAATAACATCGGCGCATTCGGCGGGGAAATATTCGGTCAATTCCCCTGCATCCAGGCAGAAAAATTTGATATTTTTTAATTCCTTGCGCTGGGCTTTTTCCATTGCCATCACAATGCAATCGATCACCCGCTCAATGGAGATAAACTGCTTTTCGGGCGCCTGCTCCGCCAAGGTGACGATAAACCGCCCCTTGCCCGAGCCGATCTCGATTTCCAAGGGTTTATTGGCATCAAATTCCTGATAAAACCGCTCTTTTAAGCCTTCGGTCTCCAAGGTATAATCCGCGCACCGCTCAAAGCGGATGGGGGTATTTTTCTTTCTTCTTAAACGCATGTAGGGTAACAAGAATAATCCAAGCCTGTTTTAAAAAGGCGGATTTTCGTTTCCTCCTCGTTAAAATACTCGCCAATGCGACAGCATTGGCTGTGTTTTGTGCCTTGATGAAACAAAAATCCCCACTTTTTAAAATCTTCGACCTCAAAACCGAAAACCTTTGAGGAATTTTGTCCATCTTTTTTTCGCCAGATTATCAAGGGAAATGAGCGACAAGCATCGGGATTTTCTGTTTTGAGGCAAACTTGGATCAGTCTTGTCACCCTATCCCTTAAATTTTCTTTATTCTACATTTTTTGCAAAAAATTGTCAAATATTATTATGATTGCGATAGTAGGCAAGCAAAAGGTCTACCATCTCGCCATAGCTTTTGATGCCCGATTCCTGCCCGTTGGCCTGCAAATATTGGTCATAAATCTGCTGGGATGAGTCCCCCACCACCGTATGACGGTATTGCGCCCAATAGGCATCCTGCGCCTGCAAATCCCGAAGCATCCCTTCCCCGCAAAGCTTGGCGATCTTCTGCGCCAAGGCGGTATCTTCGCCATAAAGAGCGCTAAACGCATATTCAAATGCCATCAAACTGCCGCTATACCGAAAATCGGCGCGGTCGGCATCCTTGCAGGCAAGATAGCCCAAAAAGTTTGCTT
The DNA here is from genome assembly GCA_937881855.1 of uncultured Clostridia bacterium. Taxonomy (GTDB): domain Bacteria; phylum Bacillota; class Clostridia; order Oscillospirales; family QAKW01; genus QAKW01. Next base: position 22,489 of record CALGEL010000068.1, read on the forward strand.
CTTCTTCCCGCATAAAACCGCGAAAATGGGTCAGCTCGTGGCACATGGTGGCGGGAACGGAATGGGCAGGGGCATCCACATTAATGCCCGACTCAAAGGGGACATAAATACCGCTTGTCAGCACCATCGAAAACAATTTGGAAGTAATGAGCGGTTTATTGCGGATATCCGCCGCCTGCAAGGCAGGGATCTGCTCTTCCAAGGTCTGATAGGCATCTCTTGCCGCAGCGGCAGTCTGATAGAAATTCTCATCCTGCAAAAGGGCAACCCCTTGGGCATTCTCCTGCAATTTCTCCCGATAGAAATTGCAATCGTAGACCAGCAGTTCGCAAAGGTCATACAGCTCTTCCTTGCTGCTTTTTTGCACCTGCAAATCCAAATGGTCGGTGATGGGCGTGCGGTAATAATTGAGACCCATAAACAAAACAAAACCGAAATACAAAACACTTGCCCCGCCGAAAAGATTTAACAAAAGCCGCAAAAGCCGCCCCTTCCATTGGGTGCGGTGACGGACCATTTTATAGACCGACCAACCCAGATAAAAGAGCAACCCCGCTCCTGCCAAAAGGATCAAAATTTCCAGCACCGAAAAGGGCGCAAGAGAAAGCGCCCAGCCCAAGCTATTGGCAAACAGCGGATAGACATATTTTGCGTGAACCGAGTCCACCCAACTGCTATCCACCCTTGCCATCAAGGTGAGCAGCAACCCCAAGGGCGCCAAAAGAAGCAACCATATTCTTTTATAACGAAATATTTTTTGCAGCATCGTTTCCGCCTTCATCTTGTTTTTTAATATTATAGCGAAGAACCAAAGTTTTTGCAAGGCGTATAATAAATAAATGGGGGTGTTACTTATGCAAATATTAACCACCGAAGGTCCCCGCCGATTTCCTATGGATTTTCCCCGCTGGACCTTGCTTTTTTATTACAGCGGCGATTTTCAGCCGGTATCCGCCACCGAACTGTTGGCGCTGGCGCAGATGAACTATACCTTTGAGCAAAATCAATGCGACCTGCTTTGCATCAGCGCAGACCGCATTGCTTCCCACTTGGCTTTTATCAAAACCTTAAACCGCTATCGGCTGGCGGAATACCCCGCCCCCATCACCTTTCCCTTGGGGGAAGATCCCGAAGGGGCATTGCGGCGGGGTTGGAACCTTTCGCCCCACCAAAAATATCTTTGGATCTTTGCGCCGGGCGGTGTTCCCAAGGCGCAATTTACTTACCCTGCCGAAGTGGGCGCCAATTTCACCGAAGCGCTGCGCACATTACTTGCCCTGCAAACAGGAAAGCCCACCCCAAGCGGCTGGGTACCCGAAGCCTACCCCTTGGCTCTGCCGCCCCAAACCCGCGCCGAAAGCGATTGCTTTATGAGCGCAAACGAAAAAGACGGTGGCATCGCCATCGATTGGTACATCAGTTTTGAAGCAGAATAGCCAAAAAACAAGTTTTTGTTTTGGTTTTTGTTCTTTTTTATTTATATTCTCCAAATCGACAATCGTACACTATGAACAAAAAAAGCACTTCCGTTTTGGAAGTGCTTTATTTTTGTTGAATTTTACAGAATGGGAATGCCTGCTTCGCGGCAGGTATTCAAGGTTTTTTCGTCCCAGATCGACGATTGCACCTCGCCGATATGGGCGCTGCCCAGCATCAGCATACAAAGGCGGCTTTGACCGATGCCACCGCCGATGGTGAGCGGAAGTTCGCCCGCCAGCAAGGCTTTATGGAAGGGTAGATCCTTGCGGTCTTCGCAATCGGCGATCTTCAACTGACGCGCCAAGCTTTCGGGGCTGACGCGGATACCCATCGAAGAAATTTCGAAGGCTTGTTGCAGGGTTTCGTTCCAGAACAAAATATCGCCGTTGAGCGCCCAATCATCATAGTCGGGGGCGCGACCGTCGTGCTTTTTGCCGGAGCGGAGAACTCCGCCGATCTCGGTCAATAGAACAGTTTTATATTCCTTGGCGATGGCATTTTCCCGCTCTTTGGGGGTGAGATCGGGGTAGCGATCCTCCAATTCCTGGGTGGTAATGCAATAGACATCGCGGCAAAGGGCCTCCCTTGCCTGCAACTGCGGGAACATGACCCGCAAAGTCTGCTCGGTATCGCAAATGGCGTCCACAATCTTGCGGACCACCCCTTCCAGATACTCTTTGGTGCGGTCTTCTTGGGCGATGATCTTTTCCCAATCCCATTGGTCGACATAGATGGAATGGATATTATCGAGTTCTTCATCGCGGCGGATGGCATTCATATCGGCATAAAGGCCGGCATCTTCCCCAAACCCATAGTCCCGCAATGCTTGCCGCTTCCATTTTGCCAGAGAATGAACCACTTCCGCATCTGCGCCGGTATCCTTGACATCGAATTTCACCGGTCGCTCCACGCCGTTCAGGTTATCATTCAGCCCCGAATCGGAGGGGACAAACAACGGCGAAGAGACCCGCCGCAAATTCAATGCGCCGCAAAGCATATCTTCAAATAAACGCTTGATCAACCCAATGGCTTTTTGGGTATCATAAAGGGAGAGCGCCGGGCGATAGCCGGCGGGAATAATTACTTTGCTCATAACATTACCTTTCTTCTTCGTATAATGGCGTTGGCGGGAAGATCGATGCCGATCTTCACCTTCATTTCCGCGTGGGGCGCGGAGTCGATGGGCTCGCCCGCTTCGTTTTCCAGCGCACCCAAGGTGATCTCATAGGGGGCGCGGTCGGGAGCCAACACCTGCAAGGTTTCCCCTGCTTCAAATTTATTTTTTTGGATCACCCAGCCGGGCTGATCCCCCGCAATGGCGACCACATCGGTTTGGCGGATATATCCACCATCATCAAAATTCTGGGATTCGGCGCCTGCCGATTGGAATAAAAATCCCGTCGTATAATCCCGATGGGAAACCGCCCGCAATTCTTCCAATAATGCAGGGTCATAAGGTTTGCCTGCGGCAAGGTTGTCCAGCGCTCGCCGATAGGCTTGGGTGACACAGGCGACATAGTAAAAACTCTTCATCCGCCCTTCGATCTTCAAAGATGCGATCCCCGCATCCTGCAATTCCTTCAAATAAGGCAGCAGGCAGAGATCCTTGGAATTAAATAAGTAGGTCCCCCTTGCATCTTCTTCGATGGGGAAATATTCCCCGGGGCGTTGGCTTTCCATCAACGCATAATTCCAGCGGCAAGGTTGGGCGCAAGCGCCGCGATTACCGCTCCGCGCAGTCATCACTGCCGACATTAAGCACCGCCCCGAATAAGCCACACACATTGCCCCATGGGCAAAGGCTTCCAGTTCGGTATCCATCGGGAGTTTCTGCCTTAAATCAATGATATCGGCAAGGCTCATCTCCCGCGCCAAAACAATGCGGGAGGCACCCAATTCCCGATAGACCATTGCCGCTTCATAGTTTGTTACATTCGCTTGGGTGGAGATATGGATGGGCAGGCTCGGCGCATACCGCTTTGCCAGCGCCATCACCCCCAAATCAGCAATGATCAACCCATCGGGTTTGAGCTGCTCCAACATCTCAAAATATGCAGGCAACACCGCAAGATCCCCGCTATCGGGATAGATATTGCAAGGGATATAGATTTTTTTGCCGTTTTGGTGGCAAAAATCAATGGCTTGTTTGAGTTCTTCTTGATCAAAATTTTCGCTGGCGGCACGCAGGCCGAACTGCCGATAGGCGGCATACACCGCATCGGCACCGTACCACACCGCATACCGCAGTTTTTCCATATTGCCCGCAGGGGCTAAGAGTTCCATCTTCAAGATACTGTTCCTGTTCCGCGGAGATTCTCTCCCGCTTTTTTCACATTGAGCAGATGCTCGGTTCGGGTTTGGGCGAAGAACATCTCGCCGTCTTCCCGTGTGACAAAATAAAGATCCTTCGTTTCTTCCGCATCCAGCACCGCCAAAATCATCTCTTCGCTCGGGTTGGCGATGGGGCCTTTGGGCAAGCCGGAGTTGCGATAGGTATTATAGGGATCGGAGGTGCGGATATCCGATGCGGTGACCGCTCCATGCCCTGTGGGCAGAATATAAGCCACCGTCGCCTGCGATTCCAGATAGGGAGTGGTTTCGCTCTTCAAACGGTTGAGATAGACCCCCGCCGCCTTTTTGGGATTCTTTCCGCTCTCCTTTTGGAGAATGGATGCTAAGGTGATGATCTCATCCAACTTATAGTCGGAATTGCTGATCTTTTTCATATTTTCTTCGGTCAGCACCTTTTCTTCAAAGCGGCTGAGAATACGACGCACCACCGCTACCGCCGATTCCCCTTCATACATTTCATAGGTATCGGGGTAGAGATAACCTTCCAGCCGATAATTGCGCTCGGGCAGATGGGCGGCAAAGGTGAACTCGGAAAAATCATAGTTTTGCAACACATTTTCCAGCTCTTCCCGCTCTAAATATTCCAGGGAATCGCAAAGGGTGGTGACCAGATCTTCCTGAGTATAGCCCGCTTCAATGGTAAATTGCACCTTATCCTTTTTGGCAGGGTCGCGTTTTAAGGCGCGGATGAGCTGATTATAATCGCTCTTGCAGTTTAAGGTAAATTCCCCTTCGAAGAATCCGCTCGTCTTTTTCAATTTGCTATAAAAGAAAAATACATTGGGATGATCGATGATCTCTGCTTCTTTGAGTGCCTTCGCCACCGCATAGACCGAAGACTTCCCATCTTCGATCATAATGGTAATTTCCTTATCGGGGCGCACCAGACCCAACACTTCGTTGCCGATATGGCAGAGCCAGCAAGAGAGCAATACCGCCGCGATGAGAATGGCGCTGTAATAACCCAAGGAGCGGGCATATTTCTGCCAAATTTCTTTGGTGAACACGTTCCCTTCGGGTTTCTTTTCCTGCGCCTTTTGGGCTTCTTCCTTGATCGGTTCGGATTGCACCGGTTTGGGTTGCCTTGCAATACGAATGGTCATATCTTCCCCCTTGGCAGAAGGGTAAGAGCCTGCGGGATTTCTCTTTTTAGGACGGTTTGCACCGTCGGCACCGGGATAGGTGCCGGTAATATTGCGTTTATTTTCAGCCATTTCATTTCTCCTTAAAACAGCAGTTTCTCATACTTATACATTTTGATTATACACTACTATTTATGTAAAGTAAAGAAAAAAAGAAAACAAAAAAACTCTCAATCGATTTAATAGGATTGAGAGTTTTTTACGATATGCTTTTTACACATCTCGCCAAAGGCGAGACATGTAAAAATCTCGATATATTTGCAAAGCAAATTCGATATAATTTTGCAAGCAAAATTTCGATATGATATAAACCCCTTCTCGTTGCGAAGCAACATATCTCGTTTTTGCGCAAGCGAAAACATATCGAGCACTATTTATAGTGCATATCGAAAATTCCGAAGGAATTTATATCGCTGCAAAGTGTCCTTTGGGACACTTTGCAATTACACTGTCTTTTTTATCATATCTTTATCGACGGAAATGACCGCGAAATAATCGGGATGCTTTTCTTGGATGGCTAACTCCACCTTTTTGCAAAGTTCGCCATCGGAGAGCGAATACTTAAAAGGAACCACCAGATCGAAAAGGACATTGCTATGGGTGGTGCCCCGCACCAGCCGCAGGTCGTGGTAGGTGATCGGCGGGAACTGCTCCAAAATCTCTTTAAGTTCTTCCCTTAGGACATCCAGCGCAGGATCGGTGGTGACAATGGGGTCCATATGAATGGAAACAAAAATACCCATCTCTTCTTTCAGATCCCGCTCCACATTATCAATAATATCGTGGCTGACCAAAATATCCACTTCGGCAGGAACTTCGGCGTGGACCGAAGCAAACATCCGCCCCGGTCCGTAATTATGTACGATCAGGTCGTGGACCCCCACAATTCCATCGTAGGAAAGCACCTTTTCTTTGATCTGCTCCGCCAAGGTCTCATCGGCGCCTTCGCCCAGCAGCAGTTGGATGGTATCCTTCATCAGCATCATACCGGCATACATAATGATCCCCGCCACAATAACGCCCATAATACCATCGGTATTATACCCGATCAGCGGGCTGACAATGATGGAAATCAAGATCGCCGAAGTGGAGATGACATCGTTGATGCTATCGCGAAAATTGGCATACAGCGTATCGCTTTGGATCGCCTTGCTCATCGAACGATAGAACAACCCCTGCCATAATTTAAAGGCGATGGAAAGTAGCAAGGTTACCCAAAGCAGCGGGGTTACTTCCAGCTCCTGCGGATTGAAAATTTTGGGGAAGGATTCTTTTGCCAATGTGAACCCCACCACCACCATCACCATTGAAATCAGCATGGTGGCGATATATTCCATCCGCCCGTGCCCATAAGGATGTTCTTCATCCGCCTGCTGGTTGGATAATTTAAAGCCGATCAGGGTGATGACCGAAGATAAACTATCGGATAAATTATTAAAACCGTCGGCAACGATGGCAATGGCGCCAAACAACACGCCGATCAGAATTTTGACCGCCGCCAGCAACAGATTGGTGGCGATCCCCACCGCGCCTGCCACCGTTCCGTAGCGGGCACGCACCGCAGGATCGGCGGTGTTTTTATAATCCTTGATAAACAACCGTTTGATCAGATTTGTCATAATTTCCCTCTCATTTTTTTGCAAAAATTGACCGCGCTCTGCGCGGTCAATTTATTTTTTATGCAAATTTTTGATGGCAGCGGTTAAATACCGTCGCCGCTTCGCATCGGCGGGCGTTCGCCTTGGGATTGAAGTTCCCTTGATCGTCGCCTTTAAAGAGCCCTGCCGCACTGCATTTTTCCACCCATTCCACCGCCCATTCATCAATCGATGCTTGGTCGCCGTATGGAGTTTTCGGCTGCTCGGCAGGCTCGGTCGGGGTCAGACTCTTGCTCATCACGTTTTCGATGGCATTGCCCAGCATTTTGCACATTTCTTGGCGGGTAATCTCCCGATCGGGCAAAAATTCTGTTTCGGAAACCCCTTGGGTCACCCCTGTCGCATATGCCCATGCCACATAATTATAATGCCATTGCCCTTGGATATCCGCAAACTTATCCAATTCGTAAGTTGAAACATCTACACCGCATAAGCGGGAAAGAGCGGTGACAAATTGGGCGCGGGTAATGGATTGCATCGGTGCAAATTCGGTGGCACTCATGCCATTGAAGATCCCCGCATTGATTGCTTCCACCACATCTGTATAATACCACTCTTTTTCATCCAAATCCAAAAATTGGTTTTGATTTTTATAGACCGGTATGATGAAATGCGCCTTGGCATTGGGATCGGAAAAGGCGCGTTTCAAAATAGCCGCTTCCTTGGCGGGCGCCAGCGCGTCGGTCATATAGGATTTGTTCCAAAAACCGGAATAGCGGAAGAAATAGGGAGTCACCGCACCGCGATCCAGATATTGATCCTTCACCCAGTTGGCACCTTCCGTAATCGAAATCTCGACAGTGTTCCAATTACGGTCCTTGGCGTATTGGGCGCCGAGCTCGGGATTATTATCGTAACATTTTATGCCGAAGAAATTATAATATCCCTCAAAGCCCGCAATCTGCCCTTTGGCAAATTTGGATCCGCCATAGCCCGATTCCAACGCGGCGCGGCAAGCGATATAATAGGCGTTCATCTGCAACGAATTCGAAGCGGTCTTGAAATAGGCCAAAGCCTGATCCTTACTGTAAGTAGATTCATTTGCCCAGATGGCCTTGACCCCTTCATCATTCCAACATTCGGGATCATAAGTATCAATATCCAAAAAAGCAAAGATACGATCTTCATTAAGGTAATAATGGGGATCGATATACTCCTTGCGGTCGGTACCGTATTTCTGCACCGTTTCTTCAAAGGTCAGTTCGGGGTCCACAAAGGTAAAGCTCCAATTAGGATGCGCTTCCTTTAAAGCGTTGATCTGATCTTCATATTGGGCAGGCATCTCCACCTCTTCCCAATTCCAGCGGATATAATTTTCTTCTGCGGTATCCTTGACATAACCCACATAACTGGTTGTCTTAGTTACTGCACCGGCAGAAAAGATGGATTTGACATATTGGACCTTCGCCCAATCGCCTTCGGTCCCAAGATAATAAACCGTCGTTCCGCCGTCCAGCGTGGTCAGTATCGGTGCGGTTTCGGCGGGTTGCTCCCGCAGATTGACCGAGCTGCTGACCACCACTTTGGCATAGGAATTCATCAAGGCTTCGGGGTCGGTAAAGACCAGCAGATAGTCCTTGGTCGATGCGTCGGGCAGGGTTGCCTTCAAGGTCACCTTGGCGCGCCCATAGCCCAAGTCCAACGGCTGGCCGAGTTGGTAGGCGGTCTTTAAATAGGGATAATGCCCCGCGTATTGCTCCACCTGCACATTCAAGGCAGTAAAGCCGGTAAAACCGGTGATACTGCAAGCTTTAAAATCCTGCGGATTGATCAGATAATATCCATCTTCAACATCAAAGGTGAACTCGAAACCCGAAACCGCAATGGAATATTCAAGCGGGGCTTCGGGTGGTTGCTCCTCGGGGGGTGTTTCGGGAAAGTATGTGTCGCAACGAACCAACACTGTGGCCGCTTGAGCGCGGGTGGCTTGGCCGCTCGGATCGAAACAGCCGGTATCCAAGCCGGTGATCAATCCTTCTGCCGAACATTTATTGACCCATTCTTTCGCCCAATCGCTGATGTCGGCATCGTCCAAGAAGGTCTTGGCTCTCTCGGCGGATAACTCTTTACCCAAAACATTCTCCAACGCGATGCCGATCATTTTACACATCTGCTCGCGGGTGATGGGGTCCTGCGGTCGAAATTCTTCGGCGCTGACGCCGTTAATAATTCCGTTATTATATGCCCAGCTAACCGCTCCATAGAACCAATCGTCTTTCAAAACATCGCCAAAGGGAGCACCTTCGGCGCTATCTGCATCGGCTCCGCAATAGCGGGTGACGATCGTCGCAAATTGCGCGCGGGTGATATTGCTATTGGGATAAAATTTCCCGTCGGCATCCCCTTTGAAATAACCGGCTTCTATCGCGTTCATTACCGCATTATAATACCATTCTTGTTCATTCAGATCCGCAAATGTCGGTGCCGCAGCGGCCGCAAAAGGCAGGCTGATCACCAGCATCGCCACCACCAACGCGGTTGCAACAATGTGGAAAAATTTATTCCGCCCAGTTATGCGCAACTTTCTGAACATCATCATCGTCCTCCAAAGCATCCAGAAGCAACTGCATCTTAAACCGCTCTTTCTCATCGGTCAAGGATACATCGTTATCGGCGATACGAGTTACCTCGGCGGTCAAAAATTCATAGCCCGCTTCTTCCAATGCCACACGCACAGCGGAAAACGCCGAAGGCGCGGTAAGGATTTCAAAGGCTTCTCCTTCGCCGTCAAAATCATCGGCGCCGTTATCCAAGGCACACATCATCAGCTCGTCTTCGTCCACATCTTCTTTATCGACGATCAACACGCCCGCTTCCTTAAATTGCCACAAAACGCTATTGGACGCGCCGAGATTGCCGCCGAATTTATCAAAATAATGGCGGAGATTAGCGGCAGTACGATTGCGGTTATCGGTCAGGCAATCGACAACCACCGCCACACCGCCGGGACCATAGCCTTCATAGATCAGGTTTTCATAGTTGCTGGTATCCCCTTCGCCTGCCGCCTTTTTGATGGCGCGCTCGATATTATCGTTGGGAACATTGGCCGCCTTTGCCTTGGCAATCGCATCGGCCAAGCGGGAATTGGAGGCAGGGTTGGAACCGCCTTCCTTGACGATGACGCTGATTTCACGCGCCATCTTGGTAAAAATCTTAGCGCGTTGGGCGTCGGTCTTTCCCTTTTTGTTTTGAATATTATGCCATTTAGAATGTCCGGACATTACAAATTCGCTCCTTAAAAAACAGATATTTTGACATTTTATATTGTATCATAATATATTTATAATTTCAACCCTGCTTTTAGTTGCAAACCTTGTCAATCTTTGGTATAATGAAAGCATCAAACCGAAAGGATTTCATTATGAAAGACTCTAATTTCTCCAAAAAACTCCGCTATGCGCTACTCTTTCTTTTCGCCATCTTTTTCACCGCATTGGCAGGTCAATCCTTCCCCGAAGGCTATTTTCATCTGGCCGATCCGCTGGTGATGATGGGTGCGGTGGTATTACCGCTACCCTATGCGATGATCGTTTCTGCGCTCGCCTGCGCGACGGTAGATTGGATCAAGGGCTATACCCTGCTGACCATCACCACAGTGGTCGCAAAGATTTTGCTGGTTTTGGCGGTCAAAGGTTTGATGAAATTACCCGCCGCCCAAAAATTCCCCGATCTGATTGCCGCGCCTGCGGCATTGCTCTCCATCCCGCTCTATTATTTGGGGGCGGCTGTCGACTATTTTTATAACCACCTGCCGAACGGGTCGATTACCGCCGCCCTATCCTATGCCACACGGGTGCTAAAAAAAGAAACGGTGCAGGCCTTTTTAGGCATTTTGGTCTTTATCCTTCTTTACGGAATTTATAAAAAAATGAAAGACCGAAAAAACAAACAACCCCAAGAATAAAAAATTCCCACGCTTGGGCGGTGTTCCATAGTGAGAAACCCGGTTTTGCCTTGGTCTTTTTCTGCCCA
>CALGEL010000069.1 GCA_937881855.1 uncultured Clostridia bacterium
CAAGCACTTTTTTTAATTTTTTTGAAAAATTTTTTACTGCCCGTGCACCGCTATTTTCGGTGCACGGGCAGCGTATTTTAAAACTCTAATTTACGGATCGGAATGATGGCAAGATCTTCCTTTTCATCATAGGTGAAGGTGACCTGATCCCCCACATTGAGAGTCACCGCCCGCTCATCCCTAGCGATGCTCAGCGAGAAGGTTCCGTTCACCCCTTGCAACTGATAATAGAAGCAGGTATTCCCATCCACCACCGCGCTGCGAATGGATGCAATGGTGCCGGAAACGGTTTTTTCCGCCACCGGCTCTTTTTCCGGCTGCTCGGTGATGCCTGCGCTGTTCATCTTTTCGATATAGCGGCGCTCACATTCTTCCAGCGAATCGGCAGCGACGACGATTTGATATTGCTGCACATTGACCATCGCATACATTTTGACCAAAGCGCTGGCATCCTTCAATGCCATAAAATAGGTGGGCTCATTATTGATATTGAGCAGCAGCGGGAAGGTGGCCACATAGCGCATCTCCTGCACCTGACCCTGCGCAGAGTTCATTGCCGAATATTCTTCCGCGCCCGCTGCTGTATAGAATTTGGTCTCCTTGGTGCGCTGATTGGAAAGGATAAAGCCGATATTGGATTGGTCGGCCGCCACGCTGGTGACACCGGTATACATATAGACATCATCGCCCAGCGCCATATAGTTATATCCGTCGGTAGTGACGCGGCAATCCTTTTGGGCAAACATCGAGTTCCAAAAACCATTGATCAAGGTGCCATAAAAATCATATTGCTCGATGATCAGTTCCGCATTAAAGACACGGTCGACCCAGCTGGGAATCTCATCCACCGCATAATAAGTGCTTTCGCCATTGATGGCATTGACCAGCACCGCGCCTTCGATATCCCGCCCTGCATACAGGCCGATTTTATAGGTATAGGTGGGGCAAATCCAATAAGGAACGCCCTGCTCATCCACTTCAAAATTCTGCTCGGCAAAAATCTTGGTGGGATATTGGAACCGCAGGTGGCGGGGCAGATAGCGGCCGAAATGCTCGGCGGTGGAATATTTCATTCCTTCTTGCAGACGAACCAATTCCACTTCCTGCGTCACCATATCGATCATCAAATAGCCCGGAATGCCTTCATTAACATTGGAAAGCCATTTGAATACATCGACATATTGCAGCGGGGTGACACGGACAGGACGGCCTTGATAGTTGATCTGCGTATAGTTATCCATCACAGAGAATTGGCTGACCATATCCGAAAGCTCACCCATCTTGCGATCGCCCAATTTTTGCGCCGATTCCAAATCCAAGCGGGGAATTTGATCATAGCGGATGGCGGAAACATCTTCGGTAAAGTTTCCATCTTCCACAGTGAGCAGGTTCCGATAGCGAGCGGCATTGAAGATGCGGGCGCCTGCGATATTACCAATCAGACCGATGGCAATACAAACGACGATTACGCCCAGCAGCACCTTAATGGTTTTGGGGATGGATAGCAACGATTGCTTATCCAACTTGACCTCCAAGACGGTTGCGACCGACTTTTTCATTCCCAATACCAAGTATATTACGCCATAGGCAACGCAAAGGGAGATGACAAACGATAGCAGGCCCGACGAATGAATATTTAACGCAGGCAGAGTAAAATAATAAGATACCGCGCCGAACAACAACGTTCCAATGGCGCTGATCAAATGTCTTTTCACAGTTTTCATATACCTTATCCTTCCACAATTTCAATATTTTCCAGCGCTTTCCAGACCAGCGCTTCAATATCCAATTTGGCTTCTTCTTTTTCAATATCCCGCAAAAGCGGTTTGGTGCGGGGATGCTTGGGGGTAAAGACGGTGCAACAATCTTCATAGGGCTGGATGGAAGTTTCAAAGGTACCGATCTTGCGGGAGATGCGGACAATCTCTTCCTTATCCATACCGATCAAGGGGCGCAAAATCAAGGAGTCCACCACCCCATCGGTCAGCCGCAGGGCATCCATTGTTTGGCTGGCGACCTGACCCAAGCTTTCGCCTGTAATCAAGCATCCGCTGCGAGTGCGATGCTCCAATTCCCTTGCCACCCGCATCATAAAGCGGCGCATAATGACGGTGAAAAATTCTTCCTTGCAGCAATCGCGGATCGCTTCCTGCACTTCGGTGAAATGCACCACCAAAACCTTCATTCCGGGGCAATAGGCACGCATCTGCTCCGCCAAGGTCAATACCTTTTGCTTGGCGCGCTCGCCGGTATAGGGCGGGCTGAAAAAGTGAATACCTGTCAACTTCAAGCCACGCTTGGCCATCATATAGCCCGCCACAGGGCTATCGATCCCGCCCGAAAGCAGCAGGCAGGCTCTACCATTGGAGCCATAGGGCATTCCGCCCGCGCCCGGCACTCGCACTGCGTGGATATAGGCGCCGAAATCCCGCACCTCGACGGTGACGGTAACATCGGGGTTATGAACATCCACCTTCAAATGATGGAATTGTTCCAACAATGCACCACCGACTTCGCGGCAAATTTCGGGGGATTTGAGGGGGAATCGCTTATCACTGCGCTTGGCTTCCACCTTAAAAGTATTGACTTCTTCCAATGTATCTGCCAAACATTCCTTTGCCAATGCTAAAATCGCATCCATCGATTTTTCGCAGGTATAGGCGCGGCAGACGGCGGCAAAGCCGAAAACGCGGCAGGTACGCTCAAACACCTCATCCATATCCGCATCATCCAAAGGGCGAACATAGACGGTGGATTGCGCCAGGCTGATATCGAATTTTCCGAGATCCTTCAAAGAATCCTTTAAATTCTTCAATAATATTGAATCGAAATGGCTACGGTTCAACCCTTTTAAAACAATCTCACCGCATTTTGCCAAAATCATCTGTTGCATTTTAAAAAACATCCTTATCTATACATTTTTTGAATTTTTTCGGGAACACATTCCAGCGCATCCATCAACCGATCGACATCTTCAATGGTGGTATCAACACTGAAACTAATCCTTAGCGCACCCATCACGCTTTGCTCATTCATTCCCAACCGCGCCAATACCGATTGACTGCGCGCTTTTCTGGAAGAGCAAGCAGAGCCTTGGGAAACATATATCTCTTTATCTTCCAAATAATGAAGAACATTTTCGCCCAAATAGCCGATGCAAGAAACATTCAGGATATAAGGCACTCCATCGGGGGAAGAATTGATTTGCAAAAAAGGCAGTTGCTTTGCCCGTTCAAGAAAATGCGCCCTCAACTGCTCAAAGCGGCCAAGATCTTCCTTTTGATAAAGGCTGATGGCTTTGGCAAAGCCAAAAGCCGCAGGGCTATTATAGGTGCCGGGGACGATACCTTTTTCCTGCTCACCGCCGACAGTGATGTTCTTCACCCGCACCCCTTTTTTGAGATATAATGCGCCGATGCCCTTGGGCCCTTTGAGCTTATGGGCAGAGATGGAAAAACTATCGCATTTCAATGCCGAAACATTGCAAGGGATCTTACAAAATGCCTGCACCCCATCCACATGGAAATGGGCAGGCGCTTTTTTGCGCTTGATGATCCTTGCAATCTGCTCGATGGGAAGGATGCTGCCGACTTCATTATTGACCAGCATCGCCGCCACAACGATGGTTTTATCGTTGATTGCTTCTTCAAAGGCTTCCGCGTTGGGGGCGGCATACACCACATCAAACCCCCGCTCCTGCAACACAGCGCCGCAGGCATAGACGCTTGGATGCTCCACCGCCGAAAGAACAATGCGGTTGCCCATTCGTTTTCTTGCATCGGCGGCACCCAATACCGCCAGATTATTGGCATAGGTGCCTCCGCTTGTCAGCAAAATTTCATCGGGGATGCAATGCAGCACCGATGCGATGGCTTGCTTGGCTTGAACAACCCCTTCTTCCGCCGCCATGGCGGGGCGATATAAAGCGGAAGCATTGGCAAAATTATTCTGTTCCTGCTCCGCAATCAGCGCCGAGACGGCCGCATAGGGCTTGGTCGTTGCGCTGTTATCTAAATAGACCATTTTATTCTCCTATATAATATTGTTAACTAATATTATATAACGAAAACAACAGATAATCAAGGATTTTTCCATAGGGAGATCATTGCCTTTGCGGTGAGTTCGCCGCCATAGACCGCTTGGGATAAGGTATTGGCGGAGCTTCCCACCTCCACCAGCAATGTGTAGGGGGTAAAATGGGTATTAAAGCGGTCGGTGCGCAGGTTGACAGGGCGGGATAATTCCCCATATAACTCCCCCATCTTGCGGGATAATTGCAACGCATATGTAAAATTCTCCCGCCACTTTGGATGAGAGAGTCCTTTGGCATCGGTGCCGCAGACAAACATAATCTGCGCCGCTTCCTTACCATTGACATTGGTGACCGGATAATAATCCACCCCATTACTGCTGATGGAATCCCGATGGATATCCAAAACCACCTGAATGGATGGGTTTTCTTCCAACACCTTTTCCACCGCCGCGCGGGCGGTGGGATAAGCGTTACTGAAATCCCGATTTAAAATCGTTTTGAGATGGATGGTCTCATATCCCGCATCTTCAAACACCCTTTTCATCGCATCTCCCACCGCAACAACGTTCTGCGACGCATCTTCGGTATTGGTAATCCCCTTTTCGTTGCGATAACATTCGGTGGTATGGGTATGATAAATCAAAACGGCGGGTTTTCCATCTGTAAAGGTTGGCATCTTTACACTTTTGGTTAAATTTTCGCCGATATCAAAATCGGTGGTGTTAGCCACCGCTGTTCCGTCATATTCCGTATAGATCCCCGAAATTGCCGAAAGATTGGCCGCCTGCACCGAGTCTTGATTTGCGATTGGCTCTTCCTGCTCCAAAAAATATAAAAACAGCTCGTCGGGCGCTTCTTCGGGGGCAGAAGCCAGATATCGAGCCACATTATTCATCATCGGATCGGTATGCTTTAATAAAAAAATCCCTATATTTTTCATCGATATCGGTTGATATTGGTGCAAGGCAAAGGCGGTGGCATCGGGCAACCAACAATCCCAATGGACCCCCGCCCCCGCCACCAATAACACGATCAAACCGATGCTTATCCACTTACGCAAGGGAAAACACTTCCTTTCCCTATACCTTATGCACAAAGCCTAATAAAGATACTTTAAAATTTCTTCGGTGGAAAGATTACCATGCAATGCCTTATTGATGGCAAAGGCAATCAACCGCGCGCCCATATCGGTGGCAAGTTCCATCTGGCGCGGGGTGGCGATCAGACTTTCTTCAAAAGGGTGTAGTTTTACACCATGTTTTTCCCATTCTTCCCCCAATACGTGCCAAAGCAACACGCGGCAATCCACCACTGTCGGCATCCCGATGGAGATGACCGGAACCCCTAAGGTTTTGGCAGAGATCTCTTTGCGGGCATTATCCACCCCGCCGCCGGGGGTCAAACCTGCATCGGAAAGTTGGATGGTTTGACAAAGGCGTTCCAAGCGTGCTGTCGCCATCGCGTCGATCAAAATGACCGCTTCGGGTTTGATGGAATGAACCAACCCTTGCGCCAGCTCTGCACTTTCGATCCCGCTGACCCCATAGACCGATGCCGCCATGGCGCTGACCGAAGCATAGCTTTGGGGCCGCTCTTCCAATGGGCGGGTGACCATCAGCCGATCCACCGCCTTCTTGCCCAAGCTATCGGGCGTGATATTGGGATTGCCGATACCTAAAATTAAAATCTTTTTTTGGTTATTGAGCATCTCTTTGAGTTGGTCTGCCAAGGCAGACGCGATCTCTTCAAAAGCAGGCTCACCGATTTGATAACTCTTTTCGGTTTCCACCGTTACATATCTTCCGAGATCTCTCCCCAAGGCCTTGGCGCCTTCTTGATCTTGGATCAACACTTCGTGTACCTTACAATATTTCAATTCTTTTTGGTTACTTACAATCCCTTTGGGCAGGTCCATCTGCGCCATTTCCAACTGCTCGATCATCAGATCCGACGGAAGCATCTTCATCAATATCACCTCAAAGGTGGCAAGAGTAATCCAAGCCTGTTTTAAAAAGGCGGATTTCCGCTCACCCTTCGTTAAAATACTCGCCAATGC
>CALGEL010000070.1 GCA_937881855.1 uncultured Clostridia bacterium
ACCAGGCACAACACCTACTCCTGCTGCACGGCTCAGTCCAGAAGGCTGTAGATGCGGTAAAATAGACAAATAGTAAAGGCGGGAAAATCCCGCCTTTTCTTACATTTTATTCAAATTTGAATTACTGCTGTGCTTTTTTTGCAGCCAAAATAATTTCTTCATCTGTTAAAGTTGTTGTTGCGTCTTGATATGGAATATCTAATTGATCACATAATTTCATTATTTCTTCTATAGATTTTCCTACGTCTAATGCATAATCTTCTAAAGTCATCATAAAGACTCACCTCACTTTTCTATTTTTCTATTATTTTTCTTATTTCTTCATATACTTCATCTGATATAGTACATTCTAATCTTTTAGCAAGTAGTCCTGTTTTCTTTGCTTTTTCTAGAACTTCAATATCTTTTTTAATATATGCTCCTCTACCATTTAACTTTCCTGTTTCATCTGCTTTTACTTCTCCTTCTGGAGTTCTTACTATTCTAAGTAGTTCTTGTTTAGGAAGTTGTTCTTTGGTAATTACACATGATCTTAAAGGTACTTTTCTTTGTTTCATGTTACCTCCTATTATCTAAAATTGATTCCTGCTTCTCTTGCTTGTTCAGTTGTTTTAATATCAATTTTAAAATGAGTTAACTTAGATGCAAGACGTGCATTTTGTCCTTTTTTACCAATTGCTAGTGAGAAGTTATCTCCATCAGCAATAACCATTGCTTCTTGTTTCTTTGGATCAGTAATTGCTACTGTTAATTCTTTTGCTGGTGATAATGCATTTTCAATAAAGATTGCTGGATCTTTATCATATTTAACTACATCTTCGCCCATAGAATATTTAACAATTCTATTGGCTTCGGTACCGAGAGGACGGATGCCGTTTGCAGTGTTGGTGTAGTAAACCCTTGCAATACCGCTTGCAGCGGCTTCGGCAACATTTAAGTTGTTGATTTCATAAGCAGCAATCTTGTCGGTATCAACTTGCGTGTTGCTTCCGGTAATGGAACCGGTATCCACAGTTTCACCTTTCGCATCAGCAACAGTGGTAGCAAAAACAGGGGCACCTACGCTACGATTGTTGTTATAAACGCCGTTGAGGTCGCTAACATCGAACATCGATTGAGCATTTGTGCCGGCGCTCAACGAATTGTAAACCTTCTCGTTTCTCTGGTCATAGAGAATACCTGTTCCGGTGCTCTCGGCAGTCAGCGTTCCAAAGAAATAGGCGCCGTTGATGGTGATGCCGGAGCCACGCGCAAGGGCCAAAAAGCCGGCAGCTCTCTTATCACCTGTGACAGCACTATTGCCTTCGCCTGTTTCAACAACGATGTTTGCGCCGGACCATACTCTGGTCAACGAAGCTGTCGAAGTAGTACCCTTAGGCGGAATAAACGGATCACCGAAAGTACTAATATAAAAAGCGTTTGCCGGACCTACGGCAGTAATGGAACCGCTATCCACACCAAAGTCTTTGATTTCTGCATTATAACCCAGCTTACAGATCATACCGACAGAGGTGGTAAGACCTGTATCGGTGCCTGCAGCGGTGACTTTAATGTTCTTAAAGGCATAACCATGACCGTCGATGGTACCGTTGAATGTGCCTTTTTTCTCATTATCTTTACCGGTTATACCGAAGCACAAGGGATCCATCGGATCGGTAACGCTTGCAAAATCAATGTCTTGAGTCAGATGGAAGACTTCGTCGGTGAAGAGCAGGACTTGGCTTCCGTCAAAGAGCGTGCCGCCCTTTTCGTCAAACTTGGAAGCAGCAACCATCGCCAACCAGTCGGCAGACTCGTTGATTGTCCAAGTTTTTTTCTTATTGTATGCTGCAAAAGTAGCGTAATCGGAATAGGCGGGGATCTCTTTGCCCTTTTCCATGGGATAGGTGAAATAGGTTGTCAATTCGCCTTCCAAAGCCTCTGCCTGAGCCAGAGCAGCCTCGATCGCTGCCGCATTGCTGCCGGCCTCATTGGCGGCGGCCAAGAAGGCATCGATCTTGGTGATGGATTCGGCAGTGAAATACTTGGTTTCCAAGGCGCTGTATTTGGCAACAGCCTCTGCCAGCATTTCTGCCATTGCATCTGCGGAGGCGGAAACGATGATGGTAGTATCGCCGTCAATGGTGAAGGTGGCATCGGTGGTCTTATCGACACCGTTGACCATAATCTTGGTAACTTCATCTTCGCCCAACTCTGCCTTCGCAGCCAGCTCGGCTTTGGTATAGGTGGTTCCGTTGTTGACGAACTCTGCAGCATCATTTACCGCAACCTTGACGATTGCTTCGTCGTCGGTCGCTACCGGGAAGATCTTGCTGCCCTTCATTGTGAAGTAGACAGCTTCTTGGCCGGTGGTGGCTTGGTTATTGTTGATGGTCCAAGCGGTTTCTGTGGCAGACTTGGTGCTGATCAGATTATAAGCACCGTCGCCTTCGGTATTGTCTACAGAACCTGCTGTGAGGGAACTGGCGCTTTCTCCGTAACGATAGGAATTGGCGATGCCGACCTTATCGTCGTTTCTTGCCAAACCGTATACATTTAAAATCTTATTGTTTTGCATTGCTTCTTTAAATGCGTTCTCAGTGGAGAAATGAAGGACAAAGGTGGTAAGAGATGTGGCGCCGGTGTCTTTGGGATAAGTAATGACATTATAGAATTCACTACCATCGCAAGTAGCAGCGTCGAGGTTGCCATAAATACCAAAGCCTTGATTATAGGCGTTGTTGGATCCGGCCTTATTCATCTCGCCGTCAAAAACAAAGCCGTTTACCTTTATTGCGCCGGGGTTGTTGTTGTTAACACCGACCAATGCGTTCATATAAACTCTTTTTCCTGCGGTCGATGTTTTTGAACCTTTCAGTGTTACACCGGACCATACGCGAGTAAAGGTGGGGGGAGTGGTCAAGCCTGAGGCAACGCAGCCAAAGGTCGACACAGAGCCATACTTAGCAACAGCTGCATCGATCGTTCCGCTGTTGACACCAAAATCCTGAATGGTACAGGATCCAAGGAACGCAATCAAACCGATAGAACCGACCGGGGCTGCTTTGCCGTAATAATTTTCAACTGCAGCAAAAGATTCGATCGTTACATTGTTAAAGCCAAAGCCGTGGCCGTTGATGGTACCGGAAAAGTTTCTTCCGTCCACAGCACCCAAGGGTAATATCGGGTTGCTATCAAAAGTAACGTCGCCGGTCAAATGGAAGGTGACGCCGGAGAAATAATTATTAGGGGTACCCGATGCTTTTGCATAGGTATCCATTGCGGTCCAGTCTGCAACATCAGAGATGGACCAGTTTAATCCGTCATACCCTGCCGCTTCGTATGCTTCGTGCCAAGCATAGCGGGGGTAGGGTTCATTTTTCCAATCGAAGGTTTTCCATACGATTGTACCTGCGGTAGCATCCGCTTGCGCCGCTGCTTTCAGCGTATCTGCGGTTGCTTCTGCACCCTTGGCAATTTCTGCTTCCAGATTGGTTGCGCCGCTGGCGATATCGGCTAAAACTTCCGTATAATCGGAAAGAGCGTCTGCGCTTGCGGGGATAATAAAGCAAGCCAGCATCGATACCAGCATCGCAACAGTTGCCAAGATTGAGAGTAATCTTGTTCTTGTTGTGATCATAGTCACATCCTCCTTATTTTTTTGGTTTTTCGCATTTTGAGACAAAAAACCAGTATGGTGTCTTTATTATAATGAAGTAAGGCTTTTTTGGAAATTACTTTATGTTGCTTTTTTCACACAATTTGCAAACTTTTGGCCATTTTTTGAAAAATATTTAAAAATCCCGCCTTTTTTTGATAACTATACACAAAAAAGGAAAAGCATTGCGTCCCGAAGGACACAATGCCGCGATATAAATCCCTTGCGGGATTTTCGATATGTTTTTGCTTCATATGCAAAAACTCGATATGTGCAGAAGCACTCGATATGCAAACCCACACCCCTTGCCCATTGCAAGGAATGTGTGTTTGCGAGAAGGGTTGCCCAAAGCAAAACTTTCCGAAGTGTTTCCTTATTTTATTTTTAGGAACATGTCGGCATTTCAAAAATTATAATAAAATCCGTTCCACGGTTGGAACGGATTTTTCCTAAACGCTTTTTCAAAAGCATATCGAATGCCCTTGGGGCATATATCGAATTTCACGCGAGAGATATATATCGAGCTTTTTACATATCTGCCAAAGGCAGGTGTGTAAAAAACATATCGTCGGATACGTTGCATCCTTGTTTTTGTACAGTTTTATCAAAAGTTTGACGCGTTTTTTATAAAATTTCAAAAAAATATCTAAAAGTATTCAAAATGTGTGAAAAAAGACACATAAGGTAATTTCAAAAAATCGGCCACTTTATTATAATGAAGGCATAATAATGGATTTGTATCTCAAAAATGCAAAATGCCACTAATTTTTAGGAGGATGTGACCTATGATCACAACAAGAACAAGAATCCTTTCAATCTTGGCGACTGTTGCGATGCTGGTATCGATGCTGGCTTGCTTTGTTATCCCTGCAAGCGCAGCCGCGGTTTCCGATTATGTGGAAGTCTGGAACGATATCGACAATCCCACGGTAAACGCCCCTGCTTTGTCAGCTTTGATCGACGAAAACGGTGTCAAAGACACCGGGACATCAGTCGCTGATTTGAAAACGGCTGCCGCAACAGATGCAAGTAAAATTGTATGGAAAACTTTCCATTACAAAGATAACCCCTTCCCTCGTTTTGCTTTGCACGAAGCATATGAAGCGGCAGGGTATACGAAGGCAATCGGAAAGGTAGATTGGTCTATCCACCAAAAAGCAGACTGGGATGCGATGGATACCGTCGCAAAAGGGGCTGCGGCCGATTATCCCGATTATGTTGATGCTGACGGAAATTATTTTTCCGGCATCACCTTCCATTTGTATGAAGATGTCAATTTCGGTAATACCAAAATGTCCCCCTTGGGTGCCTACGACGGAAGAAACTTTTCAGGTACCATCAACGGCCACGGCAATGGCTTTAAAAATATAAATATTCAAGCAACCAGTAAAGTCACCGGTTATTACGGTGGCAACGCAACGACCGGTTCTATCGGTTTGATTGCGTTCCTTGGCTCTTGTATCATTCAAGATTTCGGTATTTATAGCGGTACCGTTAATGCTCAAACGGGAAAGCATGGTTCTGTATCTACCTTTGGTTGTGTCGCTCAGAACTTGACTACACCCCCCGCCTTTACCCGTGTGTGGTCCGGTGTAAAGCTGTCCGCTCCCAGTACGACCAACGGTTCCTATGTTCATATGAGCGCATTGGCAGGTGTGCATACCAATGTGGCAAGCGCGGTAAAAGTGAACGGGTTTATCTTCTACGGTGAGATAAATAAGCTAAAATCCAGCACCAACTATGACGTTGCCTATGGTGTTTACGGTAACTCCCAAAATCCGGTTTGCGATGGTAGTGAATTTTATAATATCATTACTTATCCGAAAGACACCAGTGCCGCATCTCTTAGTACATTTCTCTTCCATTACTCCGCTGCCAGGGTGTTTAAAAACGCGGTGGATAATGGGACAATTTCGAACGTATACGGAAAACAGTTGGACAGCAATAAGGAAGGTGGCTCCAACACCTATCGTGAAGGAAGCTCTTCCGGAAAAACTGCCGGTTCGGTAGATAAAAATTCAGGCGATGGTTTTTATAATTTGTTGACTTCTATGTCTAAAGAAGAATCTGCTTGGACCATCAACAAAAATCCCACTGCGACTGATCTTGTCTTCTTCTCTTTTAAAGAGGTCGATGGCAACGATGTGATCATCCCGGTGGCAACCGATGATGAAGCGATCACCAAGTTGACAGTAAATGGCAGTGCAGAGTACATCAACAATGGAACCACCTTTACCAAAGCCGAACTGGCCGCAAAGGCGGGTGTCAACGTAGCGGCGATCACCGGCATGACAGTCTCTGTCAATGGTGGGGAGGCTACGTCCATCATGGGCCAGGATTCCTATACCCTGAACGCAATGACAACGGACATTACGATCACATATTCCAATGTCGGAGCTTTGACTGCTGCTTGGGGAAAATATAGCGGCATGGATGCAAAGCATCTGACCAATGCCTCATATACCAAATGGCAGGAAGTCCAAGGTTTGGTAAATAGTGCGACCGAGGATACGGCTCTGGGTCTTGTCGATCAAGTGAACGCTTTAAAAGACGAGCTGGAAATCATTGACACCTATGATGCGCCGGAAGGCAAAGAGCTCCCCGGCTTTTCCAAGTACGAAGTTTATAAAGATTTCAAGACCACCAACAACTGGGCAATCAGAACAAAGGAAGACTGGTTTGCGATGAACGACTACGCAACGGCAGAGGATACCCCCAATAATTATTTTGTGGGTTACACCTTCCATTTGTACGATGATGTTGACTTTGATGCCACTCCCAATGATGATGAGTCGGATAAAGGCGATGAAATGTTGCCTCTGGGTGCCAAGGACGGAAGAAACTTTTCCGGTACCATCAATGGTCACGGCTATGGTTTTAAAAACATATTCATAGAAGTAGTAGATGTGGTCGATGGTTATTATGGTGGATCGAAAGCGAACGGCTCTATTGGTTTGATTGCGTTCCTTGGATCTTGCTCCATTCAAGATTTCGGTGTCCATAGCGGAACGATTGCGGCATCTACCGCAGCGCACGGTTCTGTGTCCACCTTTGGCTGTGTTGCCGCAAGCTTGACTACCCCCCCCGCCTTTACCCGTGTATGGTCCGGTGTAAAGCTGGTTTCTCCGAATGATAGCGACTATCCTCATATAAGCGCATTGGCAGGTACATACAATAATAGTACTGCCAGCGCGATAAAAGTGAATGGCTTTGTCTTCGATGGTACGATACAAAAGGGAAAATCCAGAAACGGATATGACGTTGGCTATGGCGTTTATGGCGGAACCAAAGCGCAACCTTGCGATAACAGCGAATTCTATAATATTATTTCTTATCCGAAAAATAATAGCTCTATTACACTTCCCATATTTTTATTCCAGTTCACCAATGAAGCCGCATTCAAAACGGCGATGACCGGCAACAAAATTAAGAATGTATATGGTTTGACGAAAAACGATGAGACTAAGGTTGGTATTGACAACACCTATCGTTATGGCACCAGTGCAACACCTACGGCCGGTTCCATCGATAACACGGCAGGTGATGGTGCTTATAACCTGTTGACTTCGATGTCCAACAAGAAAACTGCCTGGACCATCAATAATAGCCAGACTGTAACCGGTCAAGAAACGGTCTACTTCACCTTGAAGGGCAGCAAGGTCCGTCCGACCGCAGATGCAACAAACCGCATCGTGCAGTACACTGCCACCATCAATGATGAAGAAGCTCAATATTATTATGCCAATGCAGGCGAAGCAGTTGATGTGAAAAAATTAGTTGGCGCTGACAAATATGAAAACGCGACCGTTACCGTTACTGTTGGCGGAAATACTGTTGATCCTGTAGACGGTAAATATGAAATCACAGGGGATGCAATTGTTGTTGTCACCGGCGAAACGGAAGAAACAAAAATTGCAGCGGCGATTGCCACTTTGGATGCCGAGCTGAGTAAATATACAGCTCTGCTTGATGCACATCTTAAAACCACTGCAGAAATCGCTACCGATGGTAAGATCGGCCTGCCCGAGTTCAGAGTGCAGGTTCAGGCTGCCAAGGATGCCAACGATCTGGCTCAGCTGCAAGCCGCGGTTGATGTCATCACAGGCAACAATCTGGTTGTCGAAGTCTCCGCAGACTATAATAAGGCTCCCGGCTATAAAGACCATGCCGATTATGAGGCATATAACGCCGCCAAGATCTGGGCGGTTAGAACTCCTGCCGACTGGTTGGAAATGGTAGCCGCTTCCAATGCGGAAACCGACCCTGAAACCTTTGAAGGCTGCACCATCCATGTGCTTGCCGACATTGATTTCGCAGACGAGACCGACCCGATGAAGCCGCTTAACTACTGCAACGGTCTGAGCACCGATGAAACCGCCCCGTTTAGAGGTACCCTCGAAGGTCACGATCACGTCTTCAAGAATATTAAAATTGAAGAAACTTTGACCAGCGAAACCAACGCAGAAACCGGTGCTCCCACTCAAGAACATGTCGTTGCTTTGATCGGCCAGTTGGGTAATGGTGCTGTCATCAATAACTTTGGTGTCGAAAGCGGTACCATTAAGGCTACCGGTACTTCCAAGCTGATCTATCTTTCCACCTTCGGTAAGGTGTTCGGCGGCAGAACGGTCACCTTGAATAAGGTTTGGTCCGGTGTTACTTTGGTTTCCGAGTCCGAGAGTCCGTCCATTGCCGTAGGTATTGTCGGTCCCGGTGCCAGGTCCAGCCTCACCATCAACGGTGCCTACTTCTGCGGTACCTTGAATGCCAAGAGAGCTGTTGGTCTTTTCCATCAGTTATATTCTGAAACACTCTATAACGTATTGGCCGCTCCCACCGTTGTGGGATCTCCGAGCGCCGATGCGATGTTTATGAAGCATAGCGATGCCACCGATGGCTACACTGTCATCAACGCGTTCAGCGTAGGCAAAAACATTTATTCCGGCTTCGACGGTACTGATACCAACATTACCAATGCCGATGTCGTCGGTTCTGCTCTGGAAGGTGCTTGGAGAATCAACTCCGCAAACTTAGCCGGCGAAGCGGCAACCGGCGTTGGCAAGGTTTACTTCACCAAGGTCGGCGATGCCGTTCGCTTTGGCGAAGAGTCCAACCGCATCGTGCAGTTCACCGGTACCCTCAACGATAACCAAGAAGTTCGTTATGCCAATGTGGGCAACGCGGTGGATGTTAAGGCATTGTTTGGTCTGAAAACCGCTCCCAATGTGAGTATGAAAGTCTATGTCGGCGGAGAAGAGGTTCCGGAGATCAGTGACGGTATCTATAACATCAGCGGTAATGCAACCGTTGTTGCCACCTTCGATGCGACCGATGCGTGGATTGCCCGGTTGCAAGCCAAGATCGCTGAATATAACGGTCTGGACACCGGCTACTTCAAGACTGCCGATGAATTGGCCGCCGACGAGATCGGTCTGGCAGACTTCATCGCTCGGTCGAATGAAGCAATCAGCGCCAGAGATGCAGATAAACTGCGTACTTTGACCACCGCCCTGAAAAATAACAAGCTGGTGGTTGAAATCACCACCAACTATCTGAATGTTCCTGCATTTAAGCTTCATACTACTTATATGAAGTACAATAAGGATTTGAACTGGCTGATCGAAGATCCTGCCGACTGGCAAGCGATGGACGATGTTGCCAAGTTAACAGAGATCCCGAATGAGTTCAAGAACGGTGAATATGGGGACTATTTCTATGTAACCGAAAGAACCGACGAGGAAACCGGCAAGGTTCGCCGCAGAGAGCGTTACTTCGTCGGCGCGACCTTCCACTTGAAGCACGACGTCAATTTTGAAAATGCTGAAAGGCTGCCCTTGGGCGCACGCGATATGAGAGCCTTCTGCGCTACCATCGATGGCCACGGCTATGGATTCAGCAACATCAACATCCTTGTGGATAAAGATGATATCACCGATACCTACTATACCTATGATACCGAAGGTACCATGAACGGTTCGATCGGTTTGATCGGTTTCTTGGGTAGAGGCGCTCATCTGAAAGATTTCGGTATCAACAGCGGTTCCATCATCGCAGGTACCGGCGGTAACGCAGGTAGCGTTTCCTCCTTCGGTTGTATCTTTGAGAACTATCCCACAACCCCTGTTTCCTTTACCCGTGTTTGGTCCGGCGCGGATCTTTTGTGTAAAGATAAAGCACGTAAGAATGTTTACCTTAACGCATTGGTTGGCTCCTTCAACGGAAAAGCCGGTGCGGTAGGCGTCAACGGCTTTGTCTTCAGCGGAACGATGGGTAAGCAACAGGGCGGTTCCGATATGGCCTTTGGTATCTATGGCGGTAACAGAAATGGTCCTGCCAAGAACGGTACCTTTGCCAACATCGTTTCCTTCCCGATCGTTTCTGTCGGAATCCAGACCTATCTCTTCGGTTTCGGTAGTGACGATAACTATACCAACACTGCTGCAAACATCAGCAATGTATACGGTGTCAAGAAGAACGATACCAGCAAAAAGGTCGGTATGGTATACGATTACCGTAATACAGACGTTCAATTCGGCTATGATGCAGACGGCAACGTGACCAACGTTGGCGGTATTGTGACCGATCCCACTTATTTGGCGGCAACTTCCGGTAAGGAAGCAGCTTGGATGAGTAACGTCAACCAGACCGCAGGCGAAAACGCAGTCTACTTCACCTTGACCGAAAGTGGCGATATCCGCCCTGTCGCATCCGATCAGTATGAAATCATCAAGGTCACCGTCAACGGAAGCGATGGTTTTGTCAATAAAGGCTATGAGATGGATCTTGGCAACCTGGCCGCAAAGGCGGGTGTTAAAACCAGAAACATCGATACCATCACCGTTAAAGTACCCGGTCAGGAAGACAGAGTGCTGCAAAATACAAATGGTGACATCACCGATGAATTGACCTTTACCTTGACTGACGATACGGAATTTGTTGTCGTAAGCTCCTGTAAGCATTTAACAAATACCAATGAAGACTATACCCCGACCATTATCGAAGGCGAGAGAATGCACGAGAAGCTTTGTACCGAATGCGGAGACCGTATCGGCGATGCCGCACCTTGCGAATTGACCATCACAGCGGATGAAGTCGATTTGGATAACGGTCATTCTTCCCATACCATCACCTGCTCTGTCTGCGGAAGAGATGATCTGGAAGAATGTAACGGTGTTCGCTACACCAATCGCGATGATTGTACCCAAGACGATATCTGGGAATTCGACTGCGGTATTGAAGGTCATACAGGCGAGTTCTTCGTCACCGGCGGCGACTCTCAATTTGAGGAACACGACTTCACCGGTGTTGAATGGCAGTATGTCGCAGGCAGCACCACCAAGCAGGTCAGAAAATGTAACAATTGTAATACGTTGCTGTATCGCATCTTTGGCACCATCAGCGTGACAGATGTTATTACTCCGGATGTTGGCGAGCCCGCCGAGATCACCATCATTCTGCCTTCCGGTCTGTTGTCTGCCGACCTGGAATTCATCATCGACGGCGTAGGCTACACCATTACCAACGTAGTCGGCGCCACCCCGGAGGATAAAATCTATAAGGTTAACGGCACCACCACCGTAACGGTGACTGTGAGTGCTTCGACCGCTTCCCGCGGCGGTACCTTCAAGGTTGAGATGACCAACGCAATCGCCAGAGAAGAAAATACTACCTTTGATAAAGCCAGCGCAACGACTACCATTGAATTTGCCGGCATTCTGGGCGATGCAGACAACAACTACGAGATTACTCTGAAGGATGCTTTGGATACCCTGTATGTCGTTGTCGGAAAGACCACCCCCGCCAACTTCAATGTAAAAAATGCCAATGTGGTCGATCCCACAGAGAACCCTGTGGAGTCTGACATCACCATCGCAGACGTTCGCGGAATTATAGTTCTCTGGTTGAAGAAAACCATAGAAGAAGTATAATAACCTCATAAAAAAGACACTCCGAAAGGGAGACACCCCGTAAAGGTGGTGTCTCCCTTCGGTGTTTGTATTCATCTGAAATGATTGCACTTATTTTTTCCGTGGATGGAAAAAATTTATATTTTACGGTATGGAGGCAAGTTAAATGCTCAAAAGATTTTTTGGAACGCTATTGATCTTTCTTGTGTTAATTTGTAGCATGGCCACACCGGCCTTTTCCGAAAACGATGGAAATATCACATTGAAGATCATCGACGGCGAAGCGGTTGTTGAATCCTGTCAACCGAATGCTACCAAGGTAGAAATTCCGGCTTCTTATCAAGGTGTCGCTGTCAAAAGAATTGCCAGCTGCGCCTTTATGGCTTGTTCAGAACTGAGCTCCGTTATGCTCCCTTCCACCATTGAGGTCATTGAAATGAACGCATTCGCAAGCTGCGAAGCGCTTGCCAAAATTGATCTGCCCGCCAATCTCAAAATCATTGATGATTATGCCTTTTCATCCTGTAAGGCGTTAACCGCCATTAAAATTCCTGCCGGCGTCACGAGAATTGGCGAATATGCATTTATGGCCTGCACTTCCTTATCTTCGGTTTCCATTCCAAGCGAAGTGACCAACATAGCATCGAATGCCTTTGATGGTTGTTGTCAATACTCCCAGTCTATGTTCACATACACCGAACAGGATGGAAAACTCACCATTACAGGAGTTCTTGGAGGTCACCCCAGAAATTTAATTATCCCCGAAAAAATAGGAGGGATTCCCGTTGTCGCCATTGGCGAGTCGGCCTTTTTGGCGTTAGATATTGATACGGTTACTTTACCGAACTCTTTAAAAGTAATTGGAGACGGCGCTTTTTGCGACTCCACATTAAAAGAAGTCAATTATGGTACGGGGTTGCAAAAAATAGGAGCGAGTGCGTTTGCTAATTGCAAAAATCTCCGCGCCGTCGTTCTGCCCGAAGGCCTTATTAAGATTGGCGAGATGGCATTTATAAACTGCGACTCCATCGAGCGCTTAAAACTTCCTTCCACTCTCGAAGAGATCGATTCCGCTGCATTTAATGAATGTAACTCTATCAAAACCGTAAAAATTCCTTCAAAGGTTTATATTTTAAAAGAATCTTTTCAAAATTGCAAGGGGCTTGAAACGGTCATTATTTCTTCGGGCGTCAATTTCGTTTCGGGTTATTGCTTTTTAAATTGTACTTCCCTTAAAAATCTTTATATCGCAGGGGCCGAATGTGGTCCTTGGACGTTTAAAAACTGTACCTCATTAAAGCAGGCCGTCATTTCTGAGGCGCAAGAAGGATGCTTTGAAAATTGTACCGCCCTTGAGCGTGTGGTGGTTCGGGATACGGTGTACTTCCAAGAGCGTATATTTAAAGATTGCACTGCGCTGAAAGAAGTTTATTTTGTAAATGGCCCTAAGCTTATGTCGCGGACGATCCTGGACGGTTGTAGCTCAATTCCAAATCTGTATTTTAATATGACGAAAAGCGAATATGAAAAAGTTGCTATGCGCGGTCAGTGCCAATATTTCGACGCCGCCAAAAAGTATTTTTCGGTAACGCCCCCTGCAATCTACTTTGGAAAATTTAGAGATGTTTCTCCTTTGGCATGGTATTATGAAGAGGTGCAATTTGCCGAAAACAAAGGTATTTTCAAAGGAACCGGCGACAGCACCTTTTCCCCGGAGATGAATATGACCCGCGCACAGTTTGTACAGGTCTTTGCGAACCTTTCCGGTATTGATACGTCGAACAACCAAATCAAAACCATATTTTCGGATGTCAAAGAAGGTGAGTGGTATGCCGCCGCCATCGATTGGGCATCCAAAAATGGCATCGTAAACGGTGTGGGTGATGGTAAATTCAATCCGAATGCAAACGTCACCCGTGAGGAAATGTGTGTGATGCTGGCGCGTTATATGGAGAGCTTTAAAAAACTGGAACTTACTGCAAAAAGAGATCTCCCCGCTTTTGCCGACGAGAGCGAATTCTCGTCTTGGGCATTGGATGCCATCAATAAATGTGCGGATGCCGGCCTAATCAACGGTGTAGGAGAAAATAAATTCAGCGCTAAAGCCCCCGCAAATCGTGCGCAGGGTGCCACCATATTTACGAACTTTTATGTCAATTACCTATGCCAATAAAAGAGCTTAAAAATACCACCATACGTTTGTATGGCGGTATTTTTTTGATACCCCAAATCATCCGGGGTATCCTGCACAAATCATTTGTATTTTTCGTACCAATTCGTTTGGTACGATAAACAAGATTTTTTGTCGATATATTGCTGCGCAATTCGATATTTTTTCCTTACGGAAAAATCGATATGTTTTTGCATCGCTCAAACTCGATATGCCAAAAATCCCTGTTGGGATTTTTGGCGAGATGTTCTGTCGGAACATAAAGGATTGAATTTCGTTTTAAAATACAGTATAATAAAAGCAATAATGAGATAAAGGAATGAGAAACGATGGAATATAGAATCGAGCATGATTCGATGGGGGAAATCAAGGTCCCCGCAGAGCATTATTGGGGGGCGCAG
>CALGEL010000071.1 GCA_937881855.1 uncultured Clostridia bacterium
CTATATTGTTTTCGGTTTCGATATATACGCCGGCAGTATCATAACCCGAATACAGCTCTTCAAATTGATATTCTCCGCTGACCGACGGAGTGATTGCAATATAACCATAATAATAATTACCGGAAATCAGATCTATCGTTCTATATTGATCAATATAGATATCATCATAATCGCAATTGGGATCCATTGTCAGCACAATATCATAGGTCTCCCCTTCGGTCATCTGCAGACAAAGGGTATTCCGCTCGGTTACCGTTCCGCAGAGTTCGTCACCCTTATAGACCGCCAATACGGAATTATAATTATCTGCCCCCAAACGGTACCACCCACTCTCTTCGGAAGTGAATGTCAGCGCATGCTCTCCTTCGCCGTAGACCCTATTTTCGCCGGTTTCCAACTGCGTATCGTTGGACAATTCAGAAGCATAGAATGCTTCATCTGCATAGAATTGCACCGGCTGTTCTTTATAGAACTCATAGATATAAAGTTCCGACTCCTCATCATATCCATAATAACCGCACGGATAACCCTCCGCATTGATCGTTGTGGTGAATCCATAGCGACCGATGGCAGGAGCAACATAGGAATAATAGCCTGCGGCTTTTTGCTGGTCATCGATGGTCAATGGTGTAATAACCGGGGTCGTTTCAAAGATAACATCGCCGGAAAATTCACAGAGATAATAGGTCTTGCCGGCAACCAATTCGTAGAGTCCCATATGGGATGAACAGCTCTCCTCGGCATCGATGTCCAAAACATACGAGACATTGCTGAACCGATAAAGTCCGCTTTCCTGGGGAGTGAAGATATAGTCGTCATAATCATTCCCTGTGGTTTGCGAAAGAACGGGGATTTTATAAATATTAATATATTGGTAAGGATCCTCGTGCACATAGCGATAGATCAGATCATATTGGGTGCCTGCCTGCAGCTGTATAACGGTTGAATACCAATCTTCTACCAACAGTGTTTCGCCATCAAAAATTTTCAGCAAACCATACGCAACATTAAACTTATACCAACCGCTCTCTTTGGGAGTGAAGGTCATGGGAATATCAACATTTGCTTCTTCACCGAAGACCTTATTTTCGCCCATCTCTAAATCACCAAAGGGCAGGTATGTGACTGTGAAGGCTTCTTCGGCATAGATCTTATAGGTTTCTCCCGCATAGAATGTGCCGATGTATGCTCCCTTCTCTTCGTCGTAATAAGGTCCATCGTAGCGGAGGATATTGACAGGGGCGCTGAACGCATACCGACCATCTTGGGCAGGCGAGAAGGTATAATACCCTGCTTCGTTTTGGGACCCATCGGCGACCAGCGGATGATAAACGCGGGTGCTCTTGGTGACGGATTTGCCTCCAGACATATAAAATAGATATGTATTTCCCTGCTCCAGCGTAACTTCGTCCCATTCCTTTGTTACATATGTTTTGTTCTGCGGGTCATAAATGCCGCTGGCATTAATCAAATAACTACCGGTTTCGTTAGGTGTAAAGGAATAATATCCAGAAGTAGTTACTTCATTCAACGCGATGGGAATGTATTGACGTATCCAAATTCTTTCGGCATTGGTTTCCACTTGGTAGGTCTTTTGCCCAACCAAAGAGCCATATCCACGATTATCGATAACACTGCCGTTCTCATCGCCGACATAAAGGCTGAGGTTGGGAGCTGAAGCCATATTAATATCAAACAAATACCATCCGCTCTCTTCCGGTGTAAAGGTCAGATCTACATCGGTAGTGGGAAGGTTATTTTTATTTAACTCCAATTCGCCGGTATAGGCATTCGCGGTACACTTAAAGGAATTCGGGGCATAAAACAGATAGCTGCCGGGTTCAAAAATATACTTATATTGTCCTCCCTTTTCCGTATACTCCACTCCATAGACGCGTATATTATGGTCGAGACAATAGGTGGTAACCTCCGAAACGGTAATGGAATAATGCCCCGCGAGGTTTTGAGTACCATCGGTCTTGGGTATACCGGGTATTACTCTGGTAATATCAAAACTATAATAGTTATAAATAAGATAGATGTTTCCTGCTTTCAGATCAACCGCGCGGGCGTAGGAAGAAAGACTCTCTTGCTGCTCGGTGTCGTAAACATCAAAAGAATCATTACCAAAGGAATAATAACCATCTTCCGCAGGGGTATAGGCATAATAACCCCACTCCACATTCTGCGGCAAGCCGGTCAAAGGCGCATAATAGTGAATATTAATTAGTTGACTATAATACAGATTGCTTGTCGTATAATTCACAGTATAGGTGATGCCGGCAGTCAGTTGCAGATAAAGGTAATCCCATTTGCCTACTTCACCCAGGAGTTCGCTGCCGCTATAAACAGACAGGGTTGCATAATAATTTCCCACGTAGAAGCTATACCAACCGCTCATATCAGGGGTAAAGGTAAAGACTTGGGGGACATCTTCTGCAACGGCGTCTTCAAAATTGTTCTCGCCCACTTGCAGTTCGCTTAAAACATCCGCGAAGGCGCAGAATGGGAAAGAAAGCAGCATCAAGACCGCCAGGTTTAATGCAATTAAACGACTCAAATTCTTTTTCATTGTTTTCCTCCTTTTCTAGGAAAGATTCCTCTTTCCTATTGCAATAATATTCCAAAAGGCCAAAGCAGGCCCAGAAAAATGGGGTTGCGTTGGGCCGGCCGATGCCAAAGATCCTTGCCGCTTTGGTTCGCTCCACAGTTTGGAAATCATTGATTTTCAA
>CALGEL010000072.1 GCA_937881855.1 uncultured Clostridia bacterium
GAGGTCGTGCATAATACTCTCAAACATATCCTCGCCGAGCGAAAAGGCGCGAGAGGGGCGCGAATAAGCGAACGCCTCCGTTCCCGATGCGTCGGGATTGCTTGATGCGTTGGTGTGGATGCTGATGAAATAATCGGCGGGCCATTCGTTGGCGATCCGCACCCGCTCTTGCAGGCTGGTCAGGTTGGATGTCCCCAAAATTTCATCGGGGGTGTTGCGGGTAAGTCGCACTTCAAAATTGCCGTTGGCACGCAAAAGGGTTGCCAATTCTTGTGCCACCGCATAGGTAATATCCTGCTCCCGATAGCCAAAGCCTTCGGCGCCTGCATTTACTGTTTGGGGGTTATGCCCTGCATCAATCACAATTTTAATTGCCATAAAAATCACTCCTTCATATCAATCTATGACTAAATTTACAATTTGTTCAACACAAATGGGAAAAATAGGTGTATGATATAAAAGAGTAATCAAAGGAGGGCGCCGCAATGTTTGGATATATCGTTGCCAACACCGAGCAACTGAATGAACAGCAGACGCAGATCTACCGCGAATATTATTGCGGGCTTTGCCGCAGTCTGAAAAAGCAGTTTGGCAATTTCGGGCGATTGACCTTGAATTATGATATGACCTTTATGGTGTTGCTGCTGGCGGACCTTTTCGACCCCGAAACGTCTTATAGCGAGGGGCGGTGCGTGGTTCACCCCAAAAAGAAGCGCAGAATGGCAGAGAACCAAGTCCTCGACTATGGCGCGGCGATGAATATCCTGCTGGCCTATCACAATCTGATGGACGATTGGAAGGATGAAGGCAAGGCTTCCGCCAAGGCGGCGGCCGACCGCCTGAAAAAATATATCCCCGCGATTGAAGAAATGTATCCCCGCCAAGCTAAGGCGGTGCGCTCCGCGCTGGAAGAACTGAGCGGGGAAGAGCAAAAGACCCCCAAGGATTTAGATACTGCCGCCAACCTTTCGGGGCGGATGCTGGGTGAACTGTTTGTATACCAAAAGGATTTTTGGGCGGAGGATTGCCGCAAGTTCGGGCAGGCGCTGGGGCGGTTCGTTTATTGGATGGACGCTTATCAGGATCTGGAAAAGGACCGCAAAAAAGGGCGGTATAACCCGATGGTCCTGATTGCCGACCAGCCCGATTATGAAGCAAGAGTGGAAGAGATGCTCAAAGGTGCATTGGGTGAATGTGCGCTGATTTTGGAGCGGCTTCCGCTGGTGGAGCATCTGGATATTCTGCGCAATGTCATTTATTCCGGTGTCTGGACAAAATATAAAAAAGGAAACGAAAAATGATGAACGATCCGTATAGCGTCTTGGGTGTATCTCCAAGCGCGACCGATGAAGAGATCAAAAAAGCATATCGAAAATTGGCAAAGCAATATCATCCCGATATCCATTCCGACCCTGCCTTTGCCGAAAAGAAGATGGCGGAAATTAACGCCGCCTACGATCAAATTTTAAACCAACGCCAAGGAAAAACGACCGGCAACGCAGGCTATGGTGGTTATGGTGGGTATAATTACGGTGGAAGTCAGCAAGGGTCCACCCCCGAATATACCGCGGTGCGCCATTATCTCCATTATCGACGCTATCGCGAAGCCTTCAATGTCCTTAATCGGATTCAAGAGCGCAATGCCGAATGGTATTTCCTTTCCGCCTATGCCCATGCGGGGGTGGGTAATCGGGCGCAGGCGCTGGAATTTGCTCGCAGGGCGGTGGAAATGGAACCGCAAAATGCAGAGTATCAACAGCTTTTGCAGCAGTTGCAGTATACCGGCGCCGCTTATGAAAGCTATGGGCGGGGCTTTTCGATGCCCACCGGCGGGGTGAACCCCATCTGCTTGGGGCTTTGCTTGGCTAAAATGTGTTGCCCCTATTGTTAAGAAAGAAGGTTAGAAATGAAATTTCGTATGTGGTTGGCTCGGCTGATGGCGGGCCGTTATGGTGTGGACCAACTGGGCAGAGCGTTGCTCTGGGTTTATATGGGGTTGGCGATTGCCGCGTTGGTGGTTCGCCCGCTCTATTATGTGTCGTTGGCGCTGATGGTTTGGATGATGTTCCGCATCTTTTCCAAAAACATTTATAAGCGGCAGATGGAGAACCAAAAGTATCTGAAATTCAGCGGCAAGATCAAAGGCTGGTTTGGGTTGCAGAAGAATAAGTTCCGCGACCGCAAAACCCATCGCTATCGCACCTGTCCTTATTGTAAGGCAACCTTGCGCCTGCCGAATAAAAAAGGGCAGCATACGGTATGCTGCCCGAAATGTAAAAAAGATTTCCAAGTCAAGATATAAAAAAATCCGATGCAGTTGCATCGGAATTTTTTTATTTCACAAAGATGTCTACACCCAGCGCGGTGACGATGGTGACAATGGCACCGGCGGTAAGAACCCCCGCGACGATGGCGGGCAGAGCCTTCTTCAACCGCATATCCATCATTGCGGCAATTAAAGCACCGGTCCAGGCACCGGTCCCCGGCAGGGGGATAGCGACAAAGATGAACAGCCCCCAA
The DNA here is from genome assembly GCA_937881855.1 of uncultured Clostridia bacterium. Classification (GTDB taxonomy): domain Bacteria; phylum Bacillota; class Clostridia; order Oscillospirales; family QAKW01; genus QAKW01. The sequence continues at coordinate 2,521 of CALGEL010000072.1, forward strand.
AAGGCACTTTTTTGCACCGCTTCGGATTTGCTGTGTGCCCGCGCTTCCAATTTATCGATCATCGAATTGAGCTTGGGCATCTTGCGTCGAATCCAACCAAAGATATGCTTGATGAACATAATGATAAAGGGAACCGGAATCAGATTCCCGATGACCGCCAAGGGAATGGCGATATAAAAGGGCAGCCCCGCGCTTACCGCGATGGGAATGGCGCCGCGCAGCTCGATGATGGGTACCATCGAGATCAAAAGCGTCATCAGCATCTGGCCCCAAAGATTACTCCATAAAAACTGAAACATGGATGCTCCTCCATTGTATTTTTGAATATTATACCATAATTCTTGTCGAAAGGCAAGAGCCATTCCGCTCGAAACGATATTATTGGATGATTTGGTTATATTAATAAGAAAAAATATAATTAAATTGGTAAAACCGCCGTTGACATAGGTTGTCAAAGATGGTAAAATTATCTACAATGGGAAATATGGGATTTTTAATATAATTCCCTAAGGTGACAAGAGTAATCTGAACCTGCCTCAAAGCGGGATATTTCGGTGCTTTTCACTTATTTTTATTTGATCGGCGGCAGCCGATCTGCATAAAAGATAGAGCAAAAATCCCTCGAAATCTCCTTGCTTTGAGGTCGAAGATTTTAAAAAGAGCGGATTTTCGTTCAATCAAGGCATAAAACGCAGCCAATGCTGCCGCATTGGCGAGTATTTTAACGAAGGGTGAGCGGAAATCCGCCTTTTTAAAACAAGGCTCGGATTACTCTTGTCACCTTATGAACAATGATCGGAAAGGAGGAAGATCATAATGTTGAACGCCGCATTGATGGTTTCGGGCGAGTATAATTTGGGCGTGGTCATTCTTTTGGGAATGGGCATCGTTTTCGCCGGCTTGATCTGCATTGTTATCCTGTGCGTATTGATGGGCAAGGTGGTTCGTCTGCTGGAAAAGAAGGGGGCACCTGTTGCTTCGCCGGCGCCGGTCGCCGCCGCTGCTCCTGCTTTTGCAGCCGCTGCCGAAATCATCCCCAATCGTCAGGAATTGGTCGCAGCAATCTCTTGCTGCTTGGCGGAAGAGTTGGGTACCGATGTATCCGCGATCCGTATCGTATCTTTGAAGAAAATATAAGATTTTTTTAGGAGGACTAAAACTATGAAAATGTATAAAGTTAATGTGAACGGTACTGTTTATGAAGTTGCAATCGAGGTTATGGACGGCGTTCCCGCTGCTCCTGCCGCTGCTCCCGCAGCAGCCCCCGCTCCCGCTGAGGCTCCCGCCGCTGCCCCCGCTGCTCCTGCCGCACCTGTTGCTGCTCCCGCAGGCGGTGAGACGGTCTGCGCTCCCATGCCCGGCACCATTCTGGCTGTAAATGTATCCGCAGGTGCTGCTGTCAAGAAGGGCGACGTTCTCTTCGTTTTGGAAGCAATGAAGATGGAAAATGAAATTATGGCTCCCTGCGATGGTACCATCGCGGCAGTCGGCACTAATCAAGGCGCATCGGTTTCCACCGGCGACGTTCTCTGCACCATCGGTTAATCGACCGAAATAGCGGAGGATCATAAAATGTTAAATGCAATTATGAATTTTCTGCAGCAGACCGGTTTTATGATGTTTGGCGGCGATAATTGGAAAAGTCTGATTATGATCGCCATCGCATTTGTTCTTTCTTATCTGGCGATTGTCAAGAAGTTTGAGCCGTTGCTCCTTTTGCCGATTGCCTTCGGTATGCTGCTGACCAATCTGCCCGGCGCAGAGATGTTCCATGAGCAACTCTTTGCCGGCGGCCATGTAAACTGGGATATGTTTGCAGGCGCAGAGTATATTTTCTCCACCGATTTGAATGCGGAGTATATGGAGATGATTGGCGTTTTGCCTTCGGGCGATGTTTATATCAGCAACTATATCCTTGGTCATATTTCCGGCGTCACTTTGGATGCGGAAGCACTCTTTAACTCTGCCGGCCAGCTGATCAATGCCAATAACGAAGTTTTGGCGGATTCGGTTCGTATTGTCTTGGATAATGCAATGATCTCGGTCAAGGACGGCGCTGTTTATTTCAGCGATGCCTTGATTGCATCGCAAGTGCATAGCATCGCTGCCGGCTTGCTGGATTATCTCTATCTCGGCGTGAAGCTGGGTATTTATCCCTGCCTGATCTTCTTGGGCGTCGGTGCCATGACCGATTTTGGTCCGCTGATCGCCAACCCCAAGAGCTTGCTGCTGGGCGCAGCGGCTCAGTTGGGTATTTTTTCTACCTTTATCGGCGCTCGTCTGCTTGGTTTCACCGAAGCCCAAGCAGGTTCCATCGGTATCATCGGCGGTGCCGATGGCCCCACCGCGATTTTTGTCACTTCCAAGCTGGCCCCTGAACTGCTCGGTCCTATCGCAGTCGCCGCTTATTCCTACATGGCGCTGGTCCCTGTCATCCAGCCGCCTATTATGAAGGCATTGACCACCAAAGCGGAGCGTTCCATCCGTATGGATACTTTGCGTCCGGTCAGCCAGACTGAAAAGATTATCTTCCCCTTTGTTATCACCGCGTTTGTCGCGCTGTTGGTTCCCTCGGCGGCTCCCTTGGTGGGCTGCCTGATGCTGGGCAACCTGTTCCGCGAGTGCGGTGTTGTGGAGCGTCTTTCCAAGACGGTTCAGAACGAACTGATGAACATTGTCACCATCTTCCTTGGCATCACCGTCGGCGCTACCGCTACCGCGGCCACCTTCCTTTCTTGGAACACCATTAAGATCATTGTAATGGGTGTTGTTGCCTTTGGGTTGGGTACCGCAGGCGGCGTTCTCTTAGCGAAGTTTATGAATCTCTTCCTTAAAAAGAAGATCAATCCCTTGATCGGTTCTGCCGGTGTTTCCGCTGTCCCGATGGCGGCTCGTGTTTCTCAGACCGTCGGTCAGAAGGAAGATCCTTCAAACTTCTTGTTGATGCACGCGATGGGCCCCAATGTGGCGGGTGTTATCGGCTCTGCAATCGCGGCCGGCGTGCTGATCGCATTATTCGGTTAATATTGACGAGTATTTTAACAATGAGTGAGCGAAAAAACACCTTTTCAAAACGGTGTTCAAGTTTAATTGCTCACCCTAAGGAGAATTAAATTATGGCTAACACAACAAATAAAAAGCCCTTGTATATTACAGATACCATTTTGAGAGATGCTCATCAGTCCCAAGCGGCTACCCGTATGCGCATCGACGATATGATCCCTGCATTGGAGCGGTTGGATGATATCGGCTATTGGTCTTTGGAATGCTGGGGCGGCGCTACCTTCGATGTATGTATGCGCTTTCTCAATGAAGATCCCTGGGAGCGTCTGCGCACCCTGAAAAAGTATATGCCCAAGACCAAGTTGCAGATGTTGCTGCGCGGTCAGAACATTCTCGGCTATAAGCATTATGCCGATGATGTGGTGGATAAGTTTGTCGCCAAATCCATTGAAAACGGTATCGATGTTATGCGTATCTTCGATGCGCTGAACGATGTCCGCAATGTGGAGCAGGCGATGAAGAGCTGCAAAAAGTATGGCGGTATCTGCGAAGCTGCCATCAGCTATACCACCAGCCCGGTGCATAACGAAGAATACTTTGTCAAGCTGGCAAAAACCTTGGAGAATATGGGCGCCGATGTTATCTGTATCAAGGATATGGCGAACCTGCTGCTGCCGATGGATGCTTATAGCTTGGTTAAAAAGTTGAAGGAAGAAACCAATCTTCCCATCCACCTGCATACTCATAATACCACCGGTACCGGTGATATGACCAACCTGATGGCCACCTGGGCAGGGGTCGATATCGTCGACTGCGCCTTGTCCCCGATGGCAAACGGTACCGCGCAGCCCGCCACCGAAGCAATGGTTGCTACCCTGCAAGGTACCGATCGTGATACCGGCTTGGATCTTGGGAAGTTGAGCGATCTTGCGGCCCATTTCCGCGGTGTTGCCGATAAGATGAAGGCGGAAGGCATCTTGGACCCCAAGGTTCTGAATGTGGACGGTAAGACCTTGATCTATCAGGTTCCGGGCGGTATGCTCAGCAACCTGATCTCCCAGCTCAAACAAATGGGTGCGGAAGATAAATATTATGAAGCGTTGGCGGAAATTCCCCGCGTTCGTAAAGATTTCGGTTATCCCCCGTTGGTTACTCCCACCAGCCAGATCGTTGGTACTCAGGCTGTAATGAATGTTGTTGCAGGCGAGCGCTATAAGATGGTCGGTAAGGAATCCAAAGGCTTGCTCCGCGGTGAGTATGGTCAGGTGCCCGGCGAGGTCAACGAAGAAGTTCGGAAAAAGGCCATCGGCGATGAAGAAGTCATCACCTGCCGCCCCGCCGATCTTTTGGAGCCCGAATTGGAAAAATACCGCGCAGAAGCGGGTGATTTGGCAAAGTGCGAAGAGGATGTTTTGAGCTATGCTCTCTTCCCGCAGGTTGCTGAAAAGTTCTTCATTGCCCGCCAGGCTGCCCAGCTGCAGCTGGACGCCGTGGTGGCTATCGGCCCCAAGTCGGCGGATATCGCCGTGGGCGGCGGCAGTGTGATGGATGCGGCAAAAGCGGCATATACAACGCATTGACCGCGAAGCGATGAAAAGCGTATTCATCCCCAAAGGCCAATGGATGGTGGGAGGAGAAATCTCATGGAACGAATGGGACAATGACAACTTGAACTACCTGGTATTGAAGAATATCGAATTCGAAGGACACACTTTTTCTGCCGGTCCCTATTTCGGTTATTTTGTAGCTAACAATATCGCACTGGGTGGACGCTTCTCTTACAAGCGCTATTTTATGAATCTTGGGCAATTCGATCTCAACCTTGGCGAAGACCTCAATATCCGAAAGATTACAGACATGACCGACAATTGTAAACCTCAAAATTCGAAGAATGATGAATGATATGAAAAAGAAAATCGATAAGATTTATGAAGTAATTACAAAGAAATAGAGGTGATATTATGTCTTCAGTAACTAATCGCATTAAACAAAAGCTATTTGATGCGCTACCTAATGCTACCTTTAAAGACACTTCTAAATTTTGGAGAAACGTAGATTCGAGGATTTCTCGTCCGGCAGAGAATAGAGCAATTATGGGGGTTACTGCACTTGCTTTGCAGCCTACTATTGATGCATCAAATAAAAAGGTTGATGAAAAAACCGGTAAAAGGTTATTTTCCT
>CALGEL010000073.1 GCA_937881855.1 uncultured Clostridia bacterium
TGGCAAAGGGGCTCAACCAAATCCCCAAGGTGGCAGGGCGCGCCGAGATCATCACCGAAGGGTTGCCCTTTGATGTGATGCTGGACTATGCCCATACCCCCGATGCGCTGGAAAATATCCTGACCACCATTCGCACCTATGCCAAGGGCAGAGTGGTGACATTGTTTGGTTGCGGCGGCGACCGCGACCGCACCAAGCGCCCCAAAATGGCGGCGGCTGCGGCAAAATTCAGCGACTTTTTGATCGTCACCTCCGATAATCCCCGCACCGAAGACCCCGCCGCAATTATCAAGGATATCTTGGTGGGCTTGGAAGGGTGCGAAGTGCCGTATGTGGTGATCGAAAACCGCAAAGAAGCCATCGGCTATGCCATTCAAAATGCTCAAAAAGACGACCTGATCCTGCTGGCAGGAAAAGGCCACGAAGATTATCAGATCATCGGCAAGGAAAAGTTTCCTTTTGATGAAAAAGAAATTGTGAAGGAATATTTAAAGCAATGCTGAATGTTTCAACGATTGCCGCCGCATTAGGTTATTTATACGACGGACCGGATTTTGAAATTCATACCGTTGTCACCGATTCCCGTAAGGTGCAGGAAGGGTGCCTTTTCGCCGCCATTAAGGGCGAGCGAGTGGATGGTCATTCCTTTATCCCTGCGCTGGATCAAACTTATAATAATATCGTGTTTTTGGTCTCCGAGCCGCCCGCAGAAGAGCTAAAAAACCCCTGCTTTGTGGTGGAGGATGTGCGGGAAGGTCTGGGCTTTATTGCCAAGGCCCATCTGGCGCAGCTGGATGCCAAGATCATCGGTGTCACAGGTAGTGTGGGTAAAACAACCACCAAGAATTTTATCCTTTCGGCGCTCAATGCCGCCATCAAAGCATCGGGTACCGCAGGGAATATGAATAATGAGCTGGGCGTTCCTTTGACCGCTTTGGCAGTCTCCGAGCAAGACCGTGCCGCAGTGGTGGAGATGGGAATGCGCGGCTTGGGGCAGATTGAATATCTGACACGGTTTGTCCGCCCCGATATCGCGGTCATCACCAATATCGGTGTGGCGCATCTGGAACTGCTGAAAAGCCGCACCAATATTGCCCGCGCCAAATTGGAATTGGTAGATGCATTGCAGCAAGGCGGTATTGCTCTGCTCAACGGTGATGAGCCGCTGCTTTATCAGGCGCGCGCCGATAAAGAATGTAAATATTTCGGCTTTTCGGAGCATAACGATTACCGCGCCGAAAATATCAACGGAACCACCTTTGATCTGCATTATCCCGACGGAGTCCTTTCCGTCACCTTGCAACCGGAAGGGGAGCATCAAATTATGAATGCGCTTGCCGCGTTCGGTGTGGGGCATTTGTTGGGCATTGATGCTTGCTTGCTCATACAAGGTCTGGAAGCCTTTGAAGGCGATGGCAGAAGAATGTTTATCGAGACTGTAGGAGATGTTACCGTCATCGACGATAGCTATAACGCTTCCCCCGACTCAATGGAAGCCGCCTTAAAGGTACTCGCCGCCAAGAGCGGTCGGCGGGTGGCAGTGTTGGGCGATATGCTGGAGCTGGGCAGTTTCGAGCAGCAGGGGCATCGGCAGGTCGGTACCCTTTGCGGAGAACTCAAACTCGATGCGGTGGTGGCGATCGGCACGCTTGCCAAGGAACTCTATAAAGCCCTGCCCGACGATATGGAAAAATACTATGTATCCGATCGCGCAGAGGCATTTTCTGCGATAGTAAAAGCAGTTTCTGCGGGAGATACCGTACTTTTCAAAGCGTCCAACAGTATGAATTTTCAGCAGTTGGCAAACAGCTTGAAAGAAAGGATGAAAAATCAATGAACTATTGGCTGATCCTATCGGCGATGATAACAAGTTTTTTACTTGCGATGCTTTCGGCACCGCTGATCTTGCCTTGGTTGCGCCGATTAAAGTGTGCCCAAAGCATTTTGGAGATCGGTCCTTCTTGGCATAAAGAGACCAAGCAGGGCACCCCTACCATCGGCGGTTTGATCTTTATCATTCCCACCTTGTTGGTCTCTGTGTTCTTCGGTTTTACCGAGTTGATGCAAGGGGACCTGCGGCTGATGCTGGTGCTGGGCTTTGCTCTGATCTGCGGATTGGTCGGCTTTTTGGACGATTATATCAAGGTTGTCAAAAAACGCAACCAAGGGTTGACCGCTTGGCAAAAAACCCTGCCGCTGATGGCGGCGATTGCGCTGTTTTTGGGCGCATTGTATGTCAACGGAATTATTGACGATACTATTTTTATTCCCTTTATCAATTATCGGTTGCCGCTTTGGTATTTCTATTTCCTTGTAATGATCCCGATGGTGTTCTTCTTTGTCAATTCGGTCAATTTGACCGATGGCTTGGATGGCTTGGTGACCAGCGTATCCATGCCTTACACCATTTCCTTTATCGTCATCGGCTTTATGCTCTCCAAGGTGATGAATAATACAGGAATTACCGTTTTTTCCGCGGCATTGACCGGTGGTTTGGCGGCATTTTTGATCTATAATTTCCATCCCGCCAAGGTTTTTATGGGGGATACAGGTTCGCTCTTTTTGGGCGCCGCCATTGTCGGTATGGCGATGGCGTATGATCTGCCGTATTTTATCATTATCGGCGGAGTTATGTTCTTAATCGAAGGTCTTTCTGTTGTCTTGCAGGTTGGTTTTTATAAGCTGACCCACGGAAAACGGATTTTTAAAATGACCCCCATCCACCATCATTTTGAGATGTGTAAGTGGTCGGAGGTCAAGATTGTCGCAGTATTTACACTCATCAGTGCGCTGGGTTGCTTGCTGGCGCTTTGGGGATTGGTGTACTACGGTATAATGATCTAATCAGTAATTAATGTTTTAAATGGAGGTGAGCCCTTTGGCGACCAATAAAAAAACCAAAAAGAAAATCCCTTGGTTCCCCAAAAAAGGGGAGGCGGGCGGCATTGATCCGGTCTTTTTGATCTTGGTACTTTGCCTTTTGGGCTTCGGGCTGGTGATGGTGGCATCTGCAAGCTATGTCAGCGCGCTCCATAAATATGGCGATAGTTACCATTATATTAAGCGTCAGTTGATCTTCGCTGTCGCCGGAGTGGCGGTGATGTTGTTTGCAACACGCTTTGATTATCATGTATTCCGTCGGTTTATTCCCGCCTTTTTCGGCATCTCGGTATTACTGCTGATTTTGGTATTGATTCCGGGAATCGGTCTTGAAGGCGGCGGTGCTCGGCGTTGGCTGGGTTTTGGCGGGTTTACCTTCCAGCCCAGCGAATCGGGAAAATTGGCAATTATAATGCTGTTTGCTTCCTATATGGCGGCAAATTATAAACGAATGAAAGAATTTAAGGTCGGTATGCTCTATCCCGCGGCGGCGTTGTTCGTTGTCTGCTTTTTAGTGGCAATCGAGACCCATATCTCCGGCGCAATTTTAATCTTTG
>CALGEL010000074.1 GCA_937881855.1 uncultured Clostridia bacterium
CCTGCCGCGTAAAGCAAATAACAAGTATTAAAAAATACGGTAGTGCATCGCACTACCGTATTTTTATTTTCACCAATTTTTCCTTCTCTTCATAATATAAAATGACAAGGAGGAGAAACCTATGACCTTTCATCTGATGGGCGGGGACCGCCGCCAAACTATGCTTGCATCCTATCTGCAAGAGCGGGGATTTTCCGCATCCCTTTCCTTCCCCGGCGGAACACCGGATTGGACGGCGGATGCGCTGATCTTACCGCTCCCCGCCACCAAGGACCGCATCACTCTACATACACCGCGTTGCCAAGAAACCATCACCTTGCAAGAGATTTTTCGCCGTTTTCAAGGCAAGCGGATCTTTGGCGGGCTATTGCCCGCCGATGCACCTGCCAATGCCACCGACTATTATGAAGCAGAAGAAGTTCTGCTCCCCAATGCCGCCGCTACCGCCGAAGGCGCGCTGGCACTTGCCATCGAGCGGACCCCCTTTATGCTCTCGGGCAACCCCGCATTGATTTTAGGCGGCGGACGAATCGGGCAATTTTTGGCAGCAAAATTATCGTCGTTGGGCGCGCAGGTCTGGGTGGGTGCCCGCCGCAGCGCAACGGTGGCTCTTTGCCGCTCTTTCGGCTGGAATTCCGCCCTTTATGAGGATCTCCCCTACCGCCGCTTTCGGTTGGTTTTCAATACCGTTCCCGCCCCTGTTCTGAATGATGCGCAGATGGCACTCTTACCCAAGGGAGCGCTCTTGATGGAATTGGCATCGGCGCCGGGCGGATTTGATCCCGACCGCGCCATAGCGCATCATTTAAAGGTCTGCTATGCGCCGGGACTACCCGGCAAATACTGCCCCGAAACCGCCGCCGGGATTATCGGCGACTACATTTTGAAGGAGATGGACTGCTATGAATAAACTGCATATCGGCATCGCCATGACCGGTTCTTTTTGCACTCTGACCGCTGTTTTGGATGCATTGCGGCCGCTGGCGGAGCATTACGATCTTTTCCCCATTATGAGCCCCATTGCTTATGAAACCAACACCCGCTTCGGCACCGCCGCCCATTTCCGCGAGCGGTTGATGGGGCTCTGCGGCAAAGAAATCTGGCATACCATCCCGCAGGTGGAGCCCATCGGACCCAAAAATCTGCTGGATGCTCTGATCGTCGCCCCCTGCACCGCCAATACCTTGGCGAAATTGGCAATGGGGGTTGCCGATACTGCGGTCACAATGGCGGTCAAATCCACCTTGCGCAATCATAAACCCATTCTGCTCGCCATCTCCACCAACGATGCCCTGAGCGGTGCGGCTAAAAATATCGGTGCATTGCAAGCGGCGCGCCATTATTATTTCGTCCCCTACGGGCAGGACGATCCTTTGGCAAAGCCCCGCTCCTGCATTGCAGATTTTTCCAAAATTTCCGCCGCCTTGGAATCGGCATTAAATGGAGAGCAAATTCAACCGATTTTAATATAAAAAAATGCCAAGTGTCCCAAACGCCGAGCGTTGATAAGGCAGTTTTTCCTTAAAAAACGATCTTTTGGCGCCAT
>CALGEL010000075.1 GCA_937881855.1 uncultured Clostridia bacterium
AAGGAGACCGACCAAAATGAAAAAAAGACTGATTTCTCTTTTGGCAATGCTTGCAATGCTGTGTACTATGGTGGTAATCGCTATGCCCACCACCGCCGCGGCGGAAGACTATACTTCCTACCCTGCGTTTAGTACATACACAGGCGCGTCCGACACAAGAAAAGATTGGACAATTTCAAGCAAGGCAGACTGGGATAAAATGCGGGAAGTTGCCGATGCGGCAACCGCCGATTATTTCAGCGGTTATACCTTCCACCTGACCAAGGATATTGATTTCGCTGTCGATGCAGCAAATATGCAGCAGCCGATGGGCATCAATAATACTGCCGGTGCCGCCTTTGCAGGTACCATCGACGGTCATGGCTATGGCTTTAACAATATTTATATTTGCAATGCTGATAAAACCACCTTTGGTGAGAGTGTCATCCATATCGGCTTGTTCCTGCGTCTGGGCAACTGCACCTTCAGAGATTTCGGTCTGAACAGTGGTCTGATCCGGCAGACTTCTTCCGGTGCCACCGGTACCATCTCCAGCTTTGGTACGGTGATGACCGGCAAGGTCCCCACCTTTGAGCGTGTCTGGTCTTCGGTGTATATTGCTCCTTATTGCAGCGCGCGGATCAATGGTCTGGCGGGCAGCATTGGGAATACAGCGGCCACCGTCAATGTCAATGGCTTTGTCTTCGACGGTGTCCTTGCAAAGGGTTACGGCAGTTCCCATAAGAATCAAGATTCCTATGCAGTTCGTTATACCGGCGAGAGTACCAATCCCGGGAAGTTCACCAACATTATTACCGACTTTGCAGGTTACAACGCAAAGGTTGAGCCGGGTTCTTCTTCTAACACCTATAAGGTTACCAAGAATACCGGAAACGCTGAATTTGCACTGTTCAGTTTCTATTCCAAGGCGGCCATCAATGCGTCGACGCTGGAAAACATCTACGCTGTAAAGCGTTTGGAAGAGGGTATCGACAACGGCTATTCCATCGGGACTGTAATGGATAACAGTAATCAATCGGCATCGATGCTGACCGATATGTCCGCAGCAGAAGCGGCTTGGACCATCAATAATAATCCTTCTCAATCGGCAACCCCCGTTTACTTCACCTTGAACGCTCAGGGTAAGGTTCGCCCCATTCCCGAAGGAAAATCCGATGGTAAGATTGTCAAGATCGCTTTGACAGGCGATGCCGAGCGGAGCATCTTTGTTCGTCCGGGAAGCACCGTCGATCTGAAAGCAGAGCTTGGTTATACCAGCAATGTTTCGTTTGTAAAGGTAGAAGGGGAGTGCACCATCAACGGCACTTCCGCCACAGTCGGCACCGGCGATGTCGTTGTGGAGATGACCAATCCCTGCGTAGACCATAATTATGGTTATACCAAAGGCGATAAAAAGCATATCGCTACCTGTTCTCTCTGCGGTCATAAGATGACCGAAGATTGCAAACTAACCAACTGCACCATCAACCCCATCGATTGGAATACGGCCACCCATACCGGCACCTGCCGGCACTGCGGCAACAATTTCACTCAAAATTGCGATTATGAATATAAAAAGACCGAAAGCGGTTATCAGTACGTATGTTCCTGCGGTCGCACCGCAGATGCGGAAGCACCGTTGGTTGTCGGCGATGTCAACGAAGACGGCAAGATCGATTTGTTTGATGCTCTTCGCTTGCTGAAAAAATTGGTAGGCAAGGACGTTGCCATCAACGAGCGCAATGCAGACGTGGATGGAAGCAATACCCCCGATCTCAGAGACGTTCGTAAACTCATTCTGCACTATATGAATGATCCCCAAACCAAGGCAGATTTTAAAGCGACAGAAGATCGGGCCAACGAAGAAAACTACTTCAATAAAGAAAATATTGAGTATGGCAACCTGAAAATGGACGGCAAAGAAGGGACCAACGAACGCTATATCCGCACCGACTTTATTTCGGTCGGCGCAGGCAATAAGGTCGTCTTTGGCCCTGTCCGCAAGGCGCAGGCCGTTCTGGGCCATTTCTATGATGCCGATGGCAATGCTATTGAGCTGATCAACGTCAACAACGAAAATCTCAAGACCGAGCACGTGTTCAAAGCGGAAGTGCAAGGAAAAGATGTTGAAGTTATCGATTACGGTAAGGGTGCCAATGTCGGCACGCTTGGTACCAAAGTGGTCGATGGCTTGGAAATCGTCAGCATTGTCGCTCCCGAAGGCGCCGCTTATGTTCGTTTGCAGGCCAATGCCAACGAAGATGAGCAGTATTATATCCGCATCAATAACGAGTTCTCCTTGGCCGATTATCAATGCCACACCATCGGCGATGCCAATAGCCTGACAAATGCAGAAAAAGGTCAGTTGTTCCTGACCGTCGGTGACTCTTTGTGTTCCGCCGCCAGAGACGATCAGGATACTACCGTTGCTCCCAAAAAGGGTTGGGAAGGTCGTATCAACAGAAACCTTGGCGCAGAAACCATCGACACCAGCCAAGGTGGTTCGGCACTTTCTACCATTCGATATTTAAAAGAGAACGACGACCCCAACCTTGATACCGAAGGTACCAGCACTTCCTACAACCCGAGACAATGTATCGTCAACCAGCTCACAATGCATCGCGAGGCCGGTACTGCCTTTGAGTATATTCTCTTGGAAGGCGGCGGCAACGATGGTTCGATGGATGCCAAGATCGGCTATTGGAAGAATGACGACGAAAGCACCGGCGTTAAGCTCTTCAATCCCACTTCTTATGATCCCAAGGATTTTGCTCCCGAATCTACCTATATCGGCGGTCTGGAGCGGGCGATTTATTCCGCCATCAAGACTTATGGCGACACCGCCGCCATCGGCTATATGAGCGTATATGATGGTCCCTATTATGGCACCGACAGTGCGTTCTCCGGTATGGGCGAGTACTTCCAATATGCCAAGGAAGTTTGCGAGAAATGGGGTATTCCCTATCTGGATCTGTTTTCCATTCTGACCGAGGATAAGTTTAATTCCAGACCTAGCACGGAAGGAAAACCGAACTATGATCCTAAGGGTCTTACCACAGACGGTATCCACGCCAATGCCGATGGATACGATGTAATGCAAGAGTATATCGGCCCGTTTGTCACAGGAATCGTGCCTAAGGAATTCAAGGACGAGATCACAGAGACGATGAGACCCGTAGATCAGG
>CALGEL010000076.1 GCA_937881855.1 uncultured Clostridia bacterium
TATATTGCTTTGATGATCTTTGGATTTTTTTCAAACCAAGGGCTGAAAAAAGAGCCGTTCTCGGTTTATGCCGAGCAACTGGCAAAGGCGGGCTGGCGCACTTATTGCCGCAAGAGAAGTTTGCGGTAGTGCTTGAATTTCATTGATGGTTATGATATAATTTAAGAGATTTCGTATATCTTTTTTTAAAAAGGAGCAAAGAATCTTGGAAATTTTAAAAAAGCTATATAATAATATGAAAGAGTTTTTGAAAAAACTTTTAAAACGTAAGCCCAAAGGAGAGCAGAAACCGTTGACCAAAAAGCAGATCCTTCTGCGAAAAGCGGGCAAGGCCGTGTTGCTGACAGGGATTTTAACCTGTGTATTCTGCGGCTTGGCCTTTGGTTGGTATGCGTTCATTTATCTGGACGATGAATTTGACCTTTCTCAGGTGGATAGTTCGCTGAACTATACCTCGGTGGTCTATGGCTTGAAGGACGGCGCCTATGTGGAAGCCGAGAGTCTGCATGCCAGCGAGAACCGTATCTGGGCGAATATCGATGAAATCCCCAAAGACCTGCAACACGCCTTTGTCGCCATTGAGGACGAGCGTTTTTATAAGCATAGCGGTGTGGACTTAAAGCGTACCTTTGCCGCGGTGCTGAACTTTGTCAATATTTCCAGCGACGAAACCTTTGGCGGCTCCACCATCACCCAGCAGGTCATCAAAAACCTTTCAGGCGATAACGAGCAGACGGTATCCCGAAAGGTGCAGGAGATCCGCCGCGCATGGTATGTGGAGCGGGAATATAAGAAAGACCAAATTTTAGAGGTGTATCTCAATACCATCTTCCTTTCGGACGGTTGCTATGGAGTGCAGACCGCAGCGCAGCATTATTTCAGCAAAGATTTGGATGAACTGTCATTGTTGGAATGTGCCAGCATCGCTTCGATTACCAATCTGCCTACCTATTATAATCCTAACCGAAACCCCGAAAACAACCTGAAACGTACCAAATTGGTTCTGAAAAAAATGCTGCAATGGAAGTATATCACCCAAGAGCAGTATGATGAAGCGATGGAGCAAGAGTTGAAACTGAATATCAGTAGCTCCACCGAGGTCAATGAATCCGGAACCGCAGTCAATAGTTATTTTGTGGACCAGGTGATCGAAGATGTGGTCGATGCGTTGGTCAAAGAAAAAGGTTATAGCCAATCCTATGCCCATTCGTTGGTCTATGCCGGCGGCATCCAAATTTATTCAACGATGGATATGGATGTTCAAGCGCAGATCGATAAGATTTATCGGGATCCCGAGAACTTCCCCAAAATCACATCAAAGGTAACAATAAACAAAGAGACTGTCACCCAAACGCCCCAAAGCGCGATGGTGGTTATTGATAACAAAACCGGCGCGATCGCAGGAATGGCAGGCGGTATCGGCAAAAAGGATACTGCCCGCGGTCTGAACCGCGCCACCCAATCGTATCTGCAACCCGGCTCCTGTATGAAGCCGATCGGTACCTATGCGCCTGCGATCGAGTTTGAGACCAAGATTGATGGAGTCCGTGTATCTCCCGGCTTGTTGGTTTTGGATAAGGGCGTGAAAGAAAAGCCGGACGGAAGCTGGTGGCCCAAGAACTATGATGCGGTGACCGAAAAGATGATGTCGGTCCAAGCCGCCGTCAATAATTCCACCAATACCGTTGCAGTGCGTGTTAATCAGGCTCTGGGAGCCACAAAAGGCTTTAATTTCTTGAAGAACAACTTGGGTGTCACTACATTGATTCCCGGCTCTAATAACGACGAAAATGCCTCTTCTATGGCATTGGGCGGTTTGACCAAAGGAATCAGCGTTCTGGAAATCACCGCCGCCTATTCTGCCTTCCCCAAAGAAGGAACTTATGTGAAACCCTATACCTTCACCAAGGTCTGCGATCAGAATGGTCGAGTCATCCTTGAAAATCGCGTGGAATCCTCCACTGCGATGAAGGCGGAAACCGCGCGGATGATCAATAAAATGCTGAATACTGCCGCAAATGTCGGCACCGGAACTTCCGGTAGATTTAGCGGAACCGCCATCGGCGCCAAGACCGGTACAACCAACGATGATAAGGACCGTTGGTATGTCGGTTATACCGATTATTATACCGCCGGTGTTTGGTTTGGTTATGACCAGCCCGCCACCGTCTATTATGGCGGGCCGAACCCTGCGGCAGCCACTTGGAAAAAGATTATGCAACCGTTGCATGAAGGCTTGGCATATAGAAGCTTTACCGAACCTTCCGGCTTGGTCACCGTCGAGGTTTGCGCTGAGAGCGGAAAAGTGCCTACCGAGAAGTGTCAGGCGAAGGTCAGCGGCTTGTATTATGCAGATAGCGTGCCTTCCGCCCCTTGCGACATTTGCGGTGTAGAGGATCCCAATGCGCCGACCGACCCCAATGCACCGGAAACTCCCGAAACACCCCCCGCAGCAGATGGTGGGGAAACAACGCCTGCCCCTTCCGATCCGGAAACCCCTGAAACCCCGGAAACTCCGGCAGAGCCGACCCCTTCCGAACCAAACGAAGAAAAATCCGAAGAATAATAAAAGAAGCCATCTCATTGAGATGGCTTCTTTTTGATTTCCATAAATAAAAAAGGATGCATCGTCTGCATCCTGATTTATTGAGTTAGATCGCTCTTTCGACTTTGCCGGAGCGGAGGCATCTGGAGCAAACATTGACATGCTTGGGAGTGCCGTTCACAACCGCCTTGACACGCTTTACATTGGGCTTGAAAGCCTTGTTGCTGCGACGATGAGAATGGGAAACCTTAATACCAAAGGATACACCCTTGCCGCATACTTCACATTTCGCCATGATAGTACACCTCCTTATCAGGCTAATAGAAGAGACCGAAAAACAGCCTCGATCATTCAATCAAAAATTTCGCGTTATTTATTACGCAACAATTATTTTAACATAGGTATCTTAGAAAAGCAAGCATTTTTTTTGCAAAAAAACAAACATTTTGTTTGAACTATAAGTGATTATTTGATATAATATGAAAAAAAGGGGGAAGTACAATGCCTTTCGATCAGAAATTGACTTTGGAAGATATGATGAAGCCGATGGCAATGGAAGCCATCTATATGCCCGAGGGCGGCTTGGACATAGAAATTACTTCAACAGATATTAACCGCCCTGCATTGCAGATGGTTGGTTTCTTTGATTATTTTGATGAGACCCGTATTCAAGTATTGGGGATGGTAGAACATACCTATTTGAAAAAAATGAGCAAGGAAGAGCGTTATAATGTTTTGGAACGCTTGTTTTCCTTTCGTTTCCCCGCCCTTGTAATTACTCGTAGTATGGAGTGTTTCCCCGAAATGCTGGAGATTGCGGAAAAATATAAGGTTCCCGTGTTGCGCTCTTCTATGCATACCGCCCAATTTGTCAGCGGCGCGATCTTCTTTCTCAACGACCGCCTTGGCCCCCAACTGACAATGCATGGGGTCTTGGTCGAAGTCTACGGCGAAGGTATCCTGCTGACCGGCGAAAGCGGGGTCGGTAAGAGCGAGACCGCCATCGAGCTGGTCAAGCGCGGCCACCGCCTGATCGCCGATGATGCGGTTGTGGTCAAGCGCGTGACATCGACAACGCTGAAAGGAACCGCCCCCACCAATATTCAATATTTCATCGAGCTGCGTGGTATCGGTATTATCAATGCCCGTAAGATTTTCGGTATCGGTGCGGTTAAGGAAGAAGCGATGATCGATATGGAGATCCATCTGGAAAATTGGGATCAAAATAAGGTGTATGACCGCTTGGGAATGGATACCAATTATGCCAATATTTTGGACGTGGATATCCCCACCATTACCGTTCCGGTGATGCCCGGCAGAAACCTGGCGATCATTATCGAAGTTGCGGCAATGAATAACCGCCAGAAGCGGTTGGGCTATAACGCGGCAGACGAAATCAATAAACTGATTATGGGAATTTCAGAAGAAGATTAAAAACAGAATAACACTCGTATTGGCAACCAATGCGAGTGTTTCTTTTTATTTGAAAAATCTCTTGACAATTATATAAGAAATGAATATAATAATTTAGTACTTAAATTTAGGGGTATAGCTCAGCTGGTAGAGCAGCGGTCTCCAAAACCGCGTGTCGTGGGTTCGATTCCTACTGCCCCTGCCAC
>CALGEL010000077.1 GCA_937881855.1 uncultured Clostridia bacterium
ATGTTTGCACTATTCAATGCGTTGGGCAGGGTGATGACAACATCGACCTCGCCGCCGGCGGCGACCAGATTGTCGGAAGAGACATTCACCTTACCGGGAGTGCGAACCAATTTCACATCGCAGAACTCGCATTTATCGATTTCTTTGCCCAACGGTGCGTCATCATCGGTCCAATTACCGTTGAAGGTATGCTGGGTCTTTCCGGTGCCGGGAGCGGAAGTATCTGCGCGATTGCAGCAATCGAAGGTGTAGATCCCATCGAGGGTACAATCGGTTGTATTGGGAACCAAGGTTGCTACGCAGTCTTCGGTCTGGACACCGTTACACAGGCTGCAAGTTGCGCTATGGGTCAGGGCCTCTCCTTCGTCTGCGCTCCAGGAGCCCAGCTCACAATCATTATTTTCAAGGTCCTTACCGCAATCGTCGCAGTGGACGATATGGGTCTTGGTGCCTTCAACGAAGATATACTTGATATTGGTATGAGCACAAGCTGTCGCAGTAACGACAACATTTTCATTGCCCAAAGTCAATTCGTTACCATTAAGGGTACTCAATGTACCTTCGGTCAGCTTGCACTCGGTGCTGACATTCAAGGTGATCTTATCGCCGGGGGCTCCATAGAGGGTCTCGACTACCTCGCCGCCCGCCATAACGACGATTCTGCGAAGCTGCTTTTCAGCATCCCCGGTAGGAATAAGATTGCCATCCTTCAAGGTGAAGTAGACAGCCTCTTTATCGGTGACCGGTTGTTTGCTATTGATGGTCATTGCCGCTTCCTCGGCAGACATTGTGGTCAAGTTCGAAGGATTTGCTACGACACCGCCGATGGTAGTGGCGTCATATTTTTGAACATTATCACGATAATCGAATTCTAAACCAACGTCACCGTTTTTGGTCAAGCCGTATACATTGGTGATCCTTCCTTCATTCATCATTTTTTCGAAGTTGGATACGTTTCCGAAATTGAAGAGATAGGTGCTCAGAGCAAGTGTACAGGACTCGGTCGGATAGGTAATGATATTGGAAAATTCACTGTCAACATGAGGCGCAGCTTGGTTTCCGCCGATAACACCATAAGCCAAATTCGCAGCGTTTCCTGTTCTGTCTGCGTTGATCTCGCCATAGAAAACAAAGCCGTTTACTTTGACTCTCGTACCACGCTTATTATTAAAAGTGCCGACCAATGCATTAAAGTGAGGATGTGCTCTTGTAGTTTTAAGCGTTACACCGGACCATACACGGGTAAAGGTGGGTGCAGTAGCTTTGGTATTTTCAGGAACGGTACCAAAGGTCGACAGACTACATCCACTACCACTCGAGGTTTGTGTTTCGATCGTGCCGCTGTAGATACCAAAATCGCGGATCTCGCACTTTTCAAGGAAAGCAATCAGACCGACAGAGCCGACCATTTTATTATTGGCATAATATCCCGAAAGGTCATCCCCGGTCACTAATATATTAATATTCTTAAAGCCAAAGCCGTGACCATCGATGGTACCGGCAAACAGCCTGCCTTCCTTGGCACCCAAGGGCAACATTGGGACATTGCCAAAATCGACGTCCTTATTCAGATGGAAGGTGAACCCATCGAAATAGGTCCCGGCCGCCGCTGCCTTTGCATAGGCATCCATGGCATCCCAATCTGCCTTGGAAGCGATCAACCATTCGTTGTTTTTATTAATTTCCTTATATTGCTCATATTGAGTGTAGGTGGGCCAGCAGTTTTCCTTAAACTCGGTCGTCTGAGCCATCTTTGCTTCTTTTTCCACGGCAAGTAAGAGAGCAACCAGATCTTCGTCGTTCACTGCCTTTTGCGCTTGCTCTTTCCAGGCGATCATATCCGCGCCGTTGGCAAACAACTCCGGATCCAGATTTTCATATTTCTTCAGCAGATTTTGCACCAAAGAAAGCTGAACCGGAAGGGCTTTCTCTTCATCAATCGAGATCTGGATGGTGACATCCTCGTTGCCCAATGTCAGTTCTTCGGCCGCTGCGTTGAAGATGCTGCTGTTGCCACTGCTGATGGAATCGAAGGAAATCGCCGCATCGCAAACCAGCTTCACAGTGGAGCCGGCGGCAGCATACATTTCACCCATAAAAACACCCTGTTTCGCAAAGGTGATCTTGCGGATCTGATCGGAGCCATCATCGGCACCGAAGGCGATCTTGCCGTCCTTTAAGGTGAAGTAAACGGCCTTAATTTCACTACCTTCAAAGTCTTTCACACCGACGCTACTCTGATTGATCTTATACGCAGCTTCGATGACCGTCTCGGTGGTAACGTTGGTATTACCGATACCGGGCATTTCTTTTCCGGCATCATATAAATATACTGTGCTATAACCAACGGCATAGTTGTTTGCAAGACCTTTGAGATTTGCTTCTGTCCATCTCATAGATGCATCGATCTTATCCGGATTGGTGGGAGCACCGATGGTATTATAGACTGCGATATTTTGTGTATCATCGCCGGCGATGGCAAAGTTTGCCTGCCCTGCGGTGCCGGTACCGGCAACAGAGCCGAAGAAATAACCGCCGTTGATGACCAGGGAAGATTCACTCGGGTTGGCTACAAGGCCGGCCACCTCGGTGGATGCGCCGGTGGCAGAGATCTGAACACCGGACCAAACCTTTTCCAAGGTGACATTCGCATCCGATTGGGGGCAACCAAAGGTGCTCAGCTGCATATTATCGCGGCCGGAAGCGATGGTACCGCTTTCCACACCAAAGTTGCGAATAATTGCGCCTTCGCCCAAAGCACCGATCATACCTGCACAGACCTCGTCTTCGGTTACAATGGTTGCATCTTCGCCGGAGGCTGCAAATTTAATGTTGATATTCTCAAATACATTTCCACGACCTTCGATGGTGCCTTGGAACGGAACTTCTTGATCAAAGCTCAAAGGATCCATCCGCTCGTCGCCAAAGTCAATATTATTTAAAATGTAGAAGGTATCTCCTTCGAAGGTGTAGGTCTTGGACAGTTCAACCATGGCCAGCCAATCGGCCTTTTCGGTAACCGCCCATTCCTTCGTCTTATTGAAATCTTGATAGGCCTCATAATCTTTGGGGCTGGGATATTTGCCGGGGAGGAATCCCATAATATTGGCAAATCCTTCTTCCCCGGATTCGAGCTCTACCAAGAACTTGAGCATTTCAGCATCTTTTTCGCTCTTCGCCAGCTCTGCTTTGGATGCCTGCAACCAATCGTTCAGCGCCTGCTCGCAATCAAAGAGGGCAAAGTCGATTTTTTCATATTTCTCAACCCTTTTGGTCAACTCGGTGGCATAATAATCCACCGCACTATCGGGGGAATAATTAATGGTAACGACGATATCCCCGGCGGGAACAGTCAAAACATAGCCGTCCAAAGCAGAAGAAAATTCCTTCTTATCGAGGGTGATGGAGTCGGCAAACAGCATATTCAAATCGTTGATCAGGTGAACCTTGGCACCTTCTCTGAAATAGTATACACCGGAGGCGCTGCCTTCAAAGGTAACTTTGCGATAAGCTCCTTCATTTTTCGCCATATAAAGTTCACCGTTATCATCGACAGAGATGATATACTCGCGATAGGCGGATTGGTGGGTGGTATCAAAACGATCATTGACCGCCCAAGCCGCCTCTTTCACAGAATCGATCATATAAGCGTCGTTGGTTGCTTCGGGAGTGAACTTATGGGTAATATCTTTAGTGAAAGTGATATCGGTATCGGGGTATTTTACATAGTTGTTTCCGGCGCTGCCGGCACTGTATGGGTTGGCATTATCGCGGTGACGCACTGTATTTTTGCCCACCGCATAGGTATTATAGATAGAAAAGTTTTCGGTAGCTTGATACATCTTAACAAGCACACCCATCGCGGCAGGATTGCGAGTTTCATCACAATTGAGAGTACCAGCAGCGATGGAGTTATAAACCTTCGTTCCGGTTTCGACATAGATCAAATCGGTAGCGGCACGAGAATCGCCGATATTGTTGACGACGCCGGAGAAGAAGCAGTTATCAATAGCGCCGCCTTCACCCCAGCCGATCAGACCGGAAACACCGTTCTTACCGTCTTTGATAGCACTACCTTTATTGCTGACCGTCATGGTACTCCAGCAGTTTTGCAGCAGACCATTGCCGCTGATATGCCCCGCAAAGGAGCCGACACCTTCGTTCTTGCCGCTGTTATAACCGGCGAAATTAACCTCGCCGCCGTCCAGACCCAAATTCTTAATGGTACCGGTCAAGTCTGCGACCAGACCGCCATATTTATAGGTCCCTTCGGCATCCGTATCGCCGATTTCGATGATCATATTCTTGAAGGTATGTCCTTGACCATCCAAAACACCCTGGAAGGGCATATCGTTCGCGGTCAGCGGTTCCACCTTCTGACCTTTAAAGTCGATATCGTTGGCAACCAACAGGGTCGTTTCGGTAAACAGCGAGCCGGAAGCGGCCGCAGCAGACCAGTCCTCCTCATCGACGATGTAGTAGGTCTCTGAAGCGGCTTCATAGCCCAACTCTTTGTAGTAGTCCTTGAGCAAATAACGAGGGGCCAGATCGGAGATCAGATTTCCCTTGTTGCATGCAACAAAGTCTTGATCGGCTTGGATACCGATGTTATCTAAAATCTCGCGCTCGTAATCTGCATAGGCACCTTCATATTGCTCAATCAAATTCGCGATAGTTTCGCGCATACCTGCAACAGTTTCCTCGCGAACCTCAGCAAAATCTTCCTGCTGCAAAGCATTATACTTCGTTTGCAGCTTGGTAAGAATTGCGGAACCGGACTCCGCGCTCGCAGGAACAACAATACCTGCAAACAAGGAAACCAGCATGATCACAGCGGCCATTGCAGAGAGCCATCTTGTTTTCTTAGTAACCATAATCACTTCCACCTTAACACTAAATTTG
>CALGEL010000078.1 GCA_937881855.1 uncultured Clostridia bacterium
GAGAAGATGCCCTTGCGCGGGGAATCGACCGGCACCGGTGTGGTTGTCGGCGGCCGCTTGCTGACCGAGCCGAACATTCTGGTTGTCAACAGCGATTGGCAAAAAGCCGAAGGAACCCAACCCATTAAATTGGGTGGTATCGTGTATAACGTTACCATCGGTGTCAATGGTTTTGCCGAAATTGCCGACGCGCTGAATGTTGCAGACGGGCACGAGACCATCTATGTCGCAGCCGGTCTTTATAAAGCTGCTTTTATGCAGTCCGTCGGTAATATCAAGCTGTATGGTCCCAAGGCGGGTATCAACCCTAATGATGCCAAGGATCTTTCCAAGCCCAACGCCAAGCGTCTCGCAGCAGAGGGTCTTGAGGCATCCAAAGAAGATGAAGCGGTTCTGACCGGTGGTATGAGCTATGATATGGCCGGTTCCGATCTGGTGTTTGATGGTTTCTATCTGGACGAAGGTTTTTCCTTTTCTACCGATGGTTCGATGGGTGCCGGCAGAAGCAACTATCGTTTCGGTACGGTTGTAAAGAACTGCGTGGTCAACACTACTGCAGAAAATCTTTTCGACCATGCGGTGGGTAACAACCCGAATATGGAGATCAGCAATCTGCGTGTTCTCAATGCCAAAAACCTGGTCAATATCAGCGGTATGATGGATATTCGTGTCTTCAACAATTACCTGAATCTGACCGGTAATACTATTGAGACCAGATTGGTTTGTGCCGGTAGTATGGGTTCTTATGCACTGATTGAGAACAACTACTATGAATATTGCGGCGGCAACGTCTATAAGTATGCCCACGAACAGCAGACAGCGCTCTATACTGCAATTGTGCGCAACAACTACATTGCAGACATGGGTCCGGCTGCGTTCGTTCATAATACCTTCTATGGTGCACATACCCTGCCCGGTACCAACCTGCAGATCACCAAGAATAAGGTGATGAAGATCGATAAAGGGCAGACCGTGTTTGAGTTCCCCTTTGTCGGTTCCTATGATTTTATTTATGAACTCCCCTTTATGATCAACATCAACGAGAACTATTTTGATCTTCCCGAGAATACGCTGTTGATTGATTCAGCGATGGATGGTTCTTTGAATTTGGTTAACAACTATTATGCAACTCCTATCTCTGTCGATCGTATCAAAAAACACTTGAATACGAAGGTAGACCTCTATCCGTATTATGCAGATGAAGCAATGACCAAATTAGTCGGCAGCTTCTCTGCCGCAACGCCCAACACCGAGATTGATCATGTAAACAAGAGAATTACCATCAACCTTGCAAAAATGGGCACTGCGGTGAACTCCATCGATCTGGACACTGCGCTCAAGACCGATGCCGAGTGTAGCTGGAAACTGTATGAAGAGCAAACCTTGACCACCGAGATTGCGAATAAGATCGCCTATGCGACCGAAACCGTAACCCAATATTTTGCAGAGATCTTTACTCCGGACGGTAAGGGCGGTGTAGTTTATGAAATCCGCCTGCTCTCCGGTGATGCTACCGAAGCGGCGCTGGTCGATATTATTTTGGACAGCAACCGTGTAGGCGCACCTATCATCCATGGCAATACCTTTACTTATACGCTTCCTTCGGACTTGGCCTTCGTTGACTATAAATTGAAGGTTTCTGCCGGTGCAAGCTATGAGGTCTATGCCAAGTATGATCAACTTTCCAATAACCATAAGCCTTTGGAAGATCTTGGAAATTATATCCCCTATGGCGGATATCAGTTCGATGTGGTTGTTACTTCCGGCGATAAGTTGAAAGGGAATGTCTATACCGTTGTCTTTAACCGTGAGCGTGATGAATCGGTTGACCCCAGCCTGATCGGCGGCAAGGCTCCTTCCACCGGGAAATACAGAGTGTTGCGTGACGGTTCCTTGCTGTTCACCAGCGATCAGCTGCTGACCAAAGCAACCTTTGAACTAACCACAACTCCCGGCGCTTCCTACACCGTTTTCTCCGACGCAAAGAAGGAAAAAGCAGTATCTTCCTCCAAGGAACTGAAAGAGATTGCTTTGAAGGAAGGCGAGACCGTCTTCTATGTCGAAGTCCGCGAAGGTACGTATGCAAATACCTTCTCCTTTATCGTTCGCAACGAAGGAAAATCTTCTGCTGCGGATATTACCGGCATCAATGGTCTGAGTCCGATCATTAATAACAATGTTATTAATGTTCAAGCCACAGGTACCAGCATGAATGTTGTCTTCGCCACCAGCGATCCCTACGCAGTGGTTAAGGTTTATGCTGATCCTGCAAGAAAGATCGCCCTGACCTATATGTCTAATCCGGTAGAAGCAGAGCCGAATCGTTTTATCGATGAACGCACCTTCAATTTGGACATTACCAATGCAGTATCAAAATACTATGTGGATTGTGTTGCTGAAAATGGCAAGGTCAATCAATATGACATGATTGTCACCAAAGCTGTGAAAAAGAATGTATACAACGACATTCCTGACGATGCATGGTATAAGAAGTATGTAGATGCTGCCGGCGCTACCGGTATCCTGCAAGGTTCTCCCAGCGGAAGCGGCTTTGCATTCCGCGGAAACGACAATACTACCCGTCAGGAAATGGCGATTGTTGCCAGCCGCCTGCTTGGTATCAATGGCACCGCCTTTGCGGAAGTGAAACTTCCCTTTGCCGATACCGCCAAGATTGCTGATTGGGCGCTCGGCAATGTCAAAGTGGCATATTACTTTGGTATTATGAATGGTTCGAATGATGCAACCGGCTTGAACTTCCGCCCCACAAGCGATATCAGCCGCGAAGAAGCGATCGCTATGTTTGTCCGTCTTTATAATATGAAGGACAGCGCGGATCTGACCGTATTTAAAGATTATGCATCGGTATCCTCTTGGGCAAAAGAAAGCATGGAAGCCGCTGTTGCTTCCGGCTTGATCGAGGGCGACAACGGAATGTTGAATCCCAAAAAACCCATCACCCGTGCAGAACTTGCCGCGATGATTTCCAGAGTATAAACTTTTAAAAAAGCCTTGCCGAATTCTTTCGGCAAGGCTTTTTTGTGCGCTCATAAAAGTTCTTTAAGAAAAGCGGAAGAAAAAGAATGTGTCGCGTGGTTGTAAGGGAAATATAATTATAAAAAATGTTGGCATTTTGAACAAAAATAAATGCATAAAACTATTCATACCTTACAAACTCTCGGTCTTTTGAAAAACATTTTAAAAAATCCTTGCATCTTGCTTTATTATTATATATAATATAATAAAATAGAAGGGGAATTCCCTTTTGGACGGAGGTAACGGAATGAGAACCATTAAAAGTTTACTGGCAGCGATAATGACTATTGTCATGATCGTATGCATGAGCGTGTCTGCATTTGCAGCATATGAAGAAATTAAATACGATGACGTTCATGAGCTGTACGGTACAACGCTGAGCGACGTGAACATTCATTATATCCGCTTTGTTGATAAACTCGGCATCATCACTGCGCATACCAACGGCAGTTTTGATCCTTTCGGCAACATCACCCGCGGTGAGGCATTGAAGATTGCGTATCGGATGTTGCACTATAATTATGATGAACTTGCGGAATATCAAGATGTAGAGAACAGTTTTGATGAAATGGAAGGCGGCGATCTTCCCGATTCCGCATTGATCAGACCTTATGTTGCATGGGCGGAAGATTATCAGCTGGTAAGCGCTGAATATGTTCCCGAGAAAAAGTTTGAGCCGAATCGCAATATTTCCGGCGAAGAGTTCATTACCCTAATCACCAAGACTTGCGGAATTGCCACCGGCGAGGATAACGCTGCGGAATACGAAGAGTTCCAAACCATTGTTTTGGAAGGTTCCGAGGTGGATGCATCTGTGGAGAGCATCAATCGTGAGCAAGCGGCAATCATTGTGGCACGTGCCATGCTGTATGATGCCAATGTCGGCACCATTGATAAAGAAATGCTGTTGAGCTTTTGTGATTTTGATGGCAATCTGATGAATTGTCTTGCGACAAATGTTTATGGCTGTAATACCGCCACCTTTACGATTCGTGCCACCGAAAACCGTCCGATGAACTATGAAGGGGTCGTCAAAGAAGTTCTGCTTTCCAACGGAGTTCAGATTGATATCGGCGCCGATTTGAGCGAGTTTGTCGGTTATAATATCGATGTCATTTATCTGGATAAAGATCATTCCGGTACCTTTACCGAGGATGAAGAGCTGATCACTTATCAGGTCGCTTCTCCCCTTATCAATACCGTTCCTCTTACCGAAATCTCTGTCAATAGTTTTTCCAGCCTCTCCGGAGCTACCGCCGATGCTACTTATGCAATATATTCCAATACCATGCTGTATCTTAATGATGATGTATGGCCGTTGGGTGATGTATATAATCTGACCAAAGCGGTCAGCGCTGTAAACTTCAAAACTCCCACTCCGATCACCGGCAGACCCAATTTGATGCTCACCTTTATTCAGCACGGCTCTGCGGAAAATGCAGACGTTGTTCTGGCAACCGAATGGATCCCCGGCAAGCTGATGACGGTGACGGACAATTATATTTCTGTTTATAGTTATTATGACGGCAGCGTTCATGTATACGATGACAACGATGTTGTCCTGAAAGAAATTGCCAATCCCCAAAGAGGCGACTATGTCAACTTCTATGTAGCCTCCGGCAAGCTTCATCTTACTGCAGGCACTGTAGAAGAAATGGAAAAGATCACTTCGACCACCGTTGGCGAGCTGAGTGGCGTTACAAACGGTGCTGAAGTGGGCGGTGCACGATACTATGCACACTCCTTTGTCAATAAACCCACAGTGAATATCGATGAAGTGGTTGGTCCTGTCGTTGTTGTTTTGGACTCCACCCGCACCTCCTATCTGGCCTTTGAAGAGAAGAAGGCCGCCAAAGATGAAGCGGTCGAGATCCTGGGCATCACTCCCGATGCTGAGGGTGTTACTGCTGCTGTGAAGGTGCGCGCATTGGATACCGGAAAAGAATCTGATTTGACCGTTGATCTCGATCGGATCACTTCCAGAGACGGTATCATTGATATCGGTGATTTGTATACCTACTATGTAACCGCCGGCGAAAAGGTCGTTATGGAAGAGATTGCTCCCATCAAGACTGTTGCAATTGAGACCGAAGATTATTTCATTCTCGATGGCGGCAAAAAGGTTTTGAAAACCGAAGGTTATATCTCCGATACCGAAACATTGAAGTTTGGTGAAATGGTTCTTTATATGGATGCCTACGAAGGTGTTCGGGCTTCCTACGAAGCAGACTAAAAATCCAAATAATAAAGCAGCAGAGGAAACTTCCTCTGCTGCTTTTTTTAAGACCGGCAAAAAAGTCCCCGACCGCAGAAAAATAGAAATAAAAAAGAGTTAAAACCGATTTAAAAATGTTTTCATAGAGAAGGAGTTTATATTCTTTCTCTATGTTCTTTTATAAGGAAAAAATTCCGCATAGAAATGCGGAATTTAATTTAATTTTTTCTGCTATCCGCCAAACCGCTCTCTACCGTACCTATGTACGCCGACGAGAACGGTTTGACGAATTCGGGAACATTTTTGCTCGGTCTTTTATTGCCCTTTATATATAATTAGGAAGAAAATCGTTTAAAACGGCAGAATGATGCAAAAAAAAGTGAAATTTATGGCACAATATATAGTGTTTGCCAATAAAATAAATAAATATATATGGTATTTCCTATTGACAGCATACCATATCTCGTGTTAAAATAGTACACGAACCGCAAAATATAGGGTGAACTGTGCTCAAAAGGAGAAAAAATCTAAAAAATGACCATCGAAGGGCTGCAAAAATTAACATTGCTGGATTATCCCGGCCGCACCGCCTGCACCGTTTTTTTGGCAGGTTGCAATTTTCGTTGCCCCTTTTGTCATAACTTCGAGTTGGTGGCAAAGCCGGCGGCTCCGCTGATGGGCGATGAAGAGCTGTTGGATTTTTTGCAAAAGCGAAAAGGATTGCTGGATGGTGTCGCCATCACCGGCGGAGAGCCGCTGATGCGCCGCGAACTGCCCGAATTGTTGCGCAAGATTAAGGCTCTGGGTTATGCGGTCAAATTGGATACGAACGGTAGCTTCCCTGCCCGCTTGAAAGCGTTGGTGGAGGAGGGGCTGGTGGATTATGTGGCAATGGATGTCAAAAACGCACCCGACCGCTATGGTGAGACTGTTGGTTTTTTAAAATTAGAATTAAATGCTATCCGCGAGAGTATTGAATTTCTCAAAAGCGGTGCGGTGGACTATGAATTCCGCACCACTGTTATTGAGCAATACCATTCCGAAAAGGAAATCTCCGCCATTGCCGAATGGATCCAAGGCGCAAAACGTTGGTTTTTGCAGCAGTTTAAATCCTCGGAGCGGGTTCCCAATGGAGAACTCACCCCGCCGAGTTTTCAAAAGATGCAGGAATACCTGCAAATTGCTCGGCAAATTATTCCAGAAACCGAGTTGAGAGGAGTTGGATAAATGAAAGTATTTTTGATGCAAGGCGATTCCATCACCGATGCCCATCGGGATCGAAGCACCAAAGAACCCAAAAAAGTTGACTTGATGGGTCGAGGCTATGCTTATTTCACCGCATCGGCGTTGGAACTGAAATATCCCGGCGAATATACCTATATCAACCGCGGCCATGATCGGGATCGCATTGTGGACTTGTATGCCCGCAGCAGAAAGGATCTGATCGTTCTTGAGCCGGATGTGTTGAGCATCTTGATCGGTGTCAACGATGTTTTGCATGAATATACCCATCAAAACGGAGTCGATCCTGAAAAATTTGAGATGATCTATAATATGATGATGGATGAAGTGCAGGAAGCCCTGCCCAATACCAAGGTCATTTTGATGGGCGCGTTTGTAATGCCCAATCTGAAAGAGTTTGATTATGCCACCTTCCGCGCCGAAGTTGCTGAGCGAGCAGCCATCACCAAGAAGATTGCCGATGAACGTGGCTTCAAATATGTGGATCTGCAAGCGTTGTTTGATGAGGCCCAAGCGCGCGGGGTTCAGCACCTGACATTGGATGGGATCCATCCCGACTATGCCGGCTGCTCACTGATCAAAAATGCGCTGGTAGCGGCATTTGAGGAGGTGCGATAAGATGATAACAGTTTTGTTTCAAGGCGATTCCCTCACTGACGGTCGTCGCATCCGCGAAGATGCCACCGACCTGGGCCAATGGTATGCCAAGCGTGTGGCAGGTGATCTGGAACTGAAATATCCCGGCAAATATAAATTCATCAACCGTGGTGTTGCGGGAAATCGGGTTGTGGATGTCTATGCTCGTATCAAAGCCGATATTATCAATTTGAAACCCGATATTATGACCATATCAATTGGCGGCAACGATGTTGCGGCGGAATATGTCCGCCAAAACGGAGTCCCGGTCGAGAAATATGAGCGAATTTATAATCTGCTTTTAGACGAAGTGCAAGCCGCGCTGCCCAATATCAAGTTTATTATAATGGGCTCTTATAATCGAATCGGAGCGAGTGAAAAAGCCAAAATGATTCAACCCGAGATCGCAGAGCGTGCCGCCATCGCCAAGAAGATCGCAGAGCAGCGGGGATGCCCGTATATTGATATTCAGTCGCTTTTCAATGAGGCGGAGGCGCGCGGTGTTCAGCATCTGACCTATGATGATGTTCATCCCGACTATGCAGGCAGCGAACTGATAAAAAATGCATTGATGGCAGAAATTGAAAAATTATAATATATAGGAGATAGAAAAGATGTATCACGTAATTAAACGCGACGGAGCCGAGACTGATTTTAATATTGCCAAGATCAGCGTGGCGATCCAAAAGGCATTCGATGCCGTTGGCAAGGAATCCCATCCCAGCATTATCGACCTGCTGGCATTGAAGGTTACCGCCCATTTTGAAAGCAAGATCAAAGACGGTAAGATCGCCGTTGAAGAAATTCAGGATAGCGTAGAAGCTATTTTGAGTGAATCGGGCTATGCCGATGTGGCAAAGGCTTATATCCTTTATCGTAAGCAACGGGAAAAGGTCCGTAACTTAAAGACCACCTTCCTGGATTATAAATCGTTGGTGGATAGCTATGTCAATGTCACCGACTGGCGCGTCAAGGAAAATTCCACCGTTACCTATTCGGTCGGCGGCTTGATCCTTTCCAACAGCGGCGCCATCACCGCAAACTATTGGCTCAGCGAGATCTATGACGCAGAGATTGCAGACGCTCATCGCAATGCCGATATCCATATCCATGACCTTTCGATGCTGACCGGTTATTGTGCCGGTTGGTCCTTAAAGCAGCTGAT
Source organism: uncultured Clostridia bacterium (assembly GCA_937881855.1). Lineage (GTDB taxonomy): Bacteria > Bacillota > Clostridia > Oscillospirales > QAKW01 > QAKW01. Next base: position 8,295 of record CALGEL010000078.1, read on the forward strand.
CAAGGAAGGCTTGGGCGGTGTCCCCGGTAAGATCACATCCGCTCCCGCCAAGCATTTGGTCTCTCTTTGCAACCAGATGGTCAACTTCCTTGGCATTATGCAGAATGAATGGGCAGGTGCGCAGGCATTCTCTTCCTTTGATACTTATCTGGCCCCCTTTGTTAAGGTGGATAACCTTTCCTATAACGAAGTAAAGAACTGCATCCAGTCCTTTATCTTCGGTGTCAATACTCCCAGCCGTTGGGGTACTCAGGCACCCTTCTCCAATATCACTTTGGACTGGACCGTTCCTGCCGACTTGAAGGATCTTCCCGCCATCGTCGGCGGTAAGGAGATGGATTTCACCTATGGCGATTGTAAGGCCGAGATGGATATGATCAACCGCGCCTTTATCGAGACAATGATCGAAGGCGATGCCAATGGCCGCGGCTTCCAATATCCCATCCCCACCTATTCCATTACCAGAGATTTCGATTGGTCTGAGACCGAGAATAATAAACTGCTCTTTGAGATGACCGCTAAATACGGCACCCCCTATTTCTCCAACTATATCAATAGTGATATGGAGCCCAGCGATGTTCGCAGTATGTGCTGCCGCTTGCGTTTGGATCTGCGCGAACTGCGTAAAAAGTCCGGTGGCTTCTTCGGTTCCGGCGAAAGCACCGGTTCGGTCGGCGTTGTAACCATCAATCTGCCCCGCATCGCTTTCCAATCCGCCAGCGAGAAGGAATTCTATGCCCGCCTGGATAAATTGCTGGATATCTCCGCCCGCTCGTTGCACGTCAAGCGTACCGTTATCACCAAGTTCTTGGATGAAGGTTTGTATCCCTATACCAAGCGGTATCTGGGCACCTTCAATAACCACTTCTCCACCATCGGCTTGGTGGGTATGAACGAGACCGCGATGAACGCTTGCTGGCTGCGTAAGAACCTGACCACCGAAGAAGGTCAGAAGTTTGCCAAGGACGTTTTGAACCATATGCGTAACCGTCTTTCCGATTATCAGGAAGAGTATGGCGATCTTTATAACTTGGAGGCCACTCCCGCCGAATCCACTTCCTATCGTCTGGCAAAGCACGATGTCAGCCGTTTCCCCGGCATCATCACCGCCAATATGGACGGCACTCCCTACTATACCAATTCTTCTCATCTGCCTGTTGGCTATACCGAAGATATCTTTACCGCTCTGGACTTGCAGGACGAACTGCATACCTTGTACACTTCCGGTACCGTCTTCCATGCCTATATGGGCGAAAAACTGCCCACCTGGAAGTCCTGCGCCGATCTGGTTCGCAAGATTGCCGAAAACTATCGTTTGCCCTATTATTCCATGAGCCCCACCTATTCGGTATGTAAGAACCATGGCTATATCACCGGTGAGCAGTATACCTGCCCGCAGTGTGGCGAGAGTACCGAAGTATATAGCCGTATCACCGGCTACTATCGTCCTGTCCAGAACTGGAACGACGGTAAGGCGCAGGAATTTAAAGATCGTAAACTCTATGATCAGCAGATCGCGATCAATAAGGTTCCTGTCAACCACGGTTTTGGTTGCTGCTGCGGCGATGCTGAGCCCGAAGTAGTAGGTGGTAATCGCGCAATGCTCTTCACCACCAAAACCTGCCCCAACTGCAAAATGGTGGTAGCGATGCTGGACCAAGCAGGTTTTGCATATGAAAAGCTGGATGCCGAAGCACCCGAAAACCGCGGCTTGGTGGATGCCTATCAGATCAACCGCGCTCCTACCCTTATCGTCGAAACCGATGCAGGGGTGGAGAAGCTGACCAATGCTTCCGAAATCCGCGCATTTCTGAAAAAATAATTGAACCGGAATAACCGATCCTATGGGTCGGTTATTCTTCTCAATATAAGGAGAATAAATCTATGTATGATACCATTATCATCGGCGGCGGAACCGCCGGTATGACCGCCGCGATCTACCTGCTTCGTGCGGGCAAAGATGTGCTTCTTTTGGAGTCTACCGCTTTGGGCGGTCAGATCACCGCCTCTGCCCGCATTGAAAATTTCCCCGGCCTGTTCGGGGTGAGCGGGGTGGAATATGCCGACCGCCTGGCAGAGCAGATGTTTGAGTTCGGCGGCAGTATCGATCCGGTGGAAGTGGCAACGGTGGAAAAAACCGACGAAGGCTTTTTAGTCCGCACCACCGACGAAGAAGAGTATGAAGCCAAAAGCATCATTATCGCCAGCGGCGCCGCTCATCGCCATTTGGGTGTTGAGCGGGAAGAAGAGCTGGCGGGGATCTCCTATTGCGCGGTCTGCGACGGTGCCTTCTATAAAGGCAAGGAAGTTGCGGTGGTTGGCGGCGGTAATGCCGCGGTGCAATCGGCACTTTCCCTGGCGGATCTTTGCAGTAAGGTGACCTTGATCCACCGCCGCGACGGGTTTCGATGCGAGCCGGTGCTGTTGGAGCGGTTGCGTGCCAAAGAGAATGTGGAATTTCGCTTGGGCGCGGTGGTCAGCAAGTTGATTGGTGAGACCAAGCTGGATGCGGTGGAATTGACCTATGCCGATCGCACCGAAGAGATGGCATTGGACGGCTTGTTTATTGCCATCGGTCAGCAACCCAAGAACCAGCCCTTTGCCGCCCTTTGCGATCTGGACGAAGCGGGCTATATTGATGCAGGGGAAGATTGCCTGACTAAGACTCCCGGTGTCTTTGCGGCGGGGGATTGCCGTAAAAAGCAGGTGCGCCAGCTGGCGACTGCGGCAGGCGACGGCGCGGTGGCAGGCCTTGCGGCTTCCGCTTATCTGGATAACCTTTAATAGTTTAAAAAGCGGAAGGTGTAACTTCCGCTTTTTTTATTGCCTAAATGCAAAGAATATGCTATATTTAAAAGAGAAAAATATAAATGGAGAAGATCAATGACCGAAAAGAAGTATTTCGTTCCGGCAGGGCGCTGCCGAACGGAATTTATTGAGCGGAAAAGCCGATTTATAACGACGATATGTCGGGTAGAAACGGTGGAAGAAGCGGAAGCCTTTTTGGCTCAAATTCGCGCCGAATTTCCCGACGCGACCCATAATTGCGCGGCATACCGCATCAAAACTCCGCTGGTGGAACGTTTCTTTGACGATGGCGAGCCGGGCGGAACCGCAGGAATGCCAATGCTGGATGTATTGAAAAAGCAAGAGCTTTTCGATGTGGCGGTGGTAGTCACCCGCTATTTCGGCGGCATCCTTTTGGGCGCGGGCGGTTTGGTGCGTGCCTATTCCAAGGGCGCGGCCGACGGAGTGAAAGAAGTAGGAATGGCGCTGATGGAGCAGGGAGTGCGGCTAAAACTTTGCTGCGGCTATCCCTTGTATGATCGGGTGCAGAGAATGCCGCAGTTGCAAAATGCCGAAATCCTTTCCACCGAATTTGGCGCAGAGATTGAAATGGAGCTGATGCTGCGCGCTTCGGAAGAGCAAGGTCTGGCAGATGCATTGGCGGATCTTTCGGCAGGATGCGCTACTTTGACTGCGCTGGAACGAATGTTTTATCCTTTCAAAACAATTTGTTAACAATTTCTTCACCTATTCTATGCCAAAAATCGGTATACTATAATTAAAGTACATATTAAAGAGGTATAAAAATGAGCAGGATTTTGGTTGTAGACGATGAACAGAATATTTGCGAACTGCTGACCCTTTATCTGGTAAAGGAAGGCCACACCGCCGAAACCGCGGCGGATGGGGAAGAGGCATTGCGGAAATTCCAATCCTTTGGGCCGGACCTGATTTTGCTGGATATTATGCTTCCCAAAAAGGATGGCTGGCAGGTTTGCCGCGAAATTCGGCAAAGTTCCAATGTTCCCATCATTATGGTCTCCGCCAAAGGCGAGACCTTTGATAAGGTGCTGGGGTTGGAGCTGGGCGCCGATGATTATATCACCAAGCCCTTTGATTCCAAGGAAGTGATGGCGCGGATCAAGACGGTTCTGCGCCGTGTCGGCTCGGTGGCGGAAGAGAGCAGGCAGGAAGTGGAATATCCCGACCTGTTTGTCTCGCTGACCAATTATAAATTGGTGGTGAGCGGAAAGCAGGTAGATGCACCGCCCAAGGAGATCGAGTTGCTTTATCATCTGGCAAAAAATCCCAATCGGGTGTTCACCCGCGACCAACTGCTGGATGAGATCTGGGGCTTTAAATATTTCGGTGATTCCCGCACGGTGGATGTTCATATCAAGCGGATCCGCGAAAAGCTGGAAGGCGCTTCCGATCGTTGGAAGATCCAAACAGTGTGGGGAATCGGCTATAAATTTGAAACGGTGGATTAACCTGTGCATAAACGAATTTTTCTACGTTATTTTTACGTCTGTGCGCTGATCATTTTTCTGACAGTTTTTACCCTGGGCGCGGTAACATCGGCGGCGTTTACCTATCGCAATATCCGCGCGCAGGATCGCAATATGGAAAAAGCGGCGCAAAAAATCGCATCGATGCTGGAAAATGTTCCGGCAAATTATAGTTTCTTCGTCGGGACAGTGATGGACGGTGCGATCGAGACCGTCAAGCAAACCATCGATTGCGATGTCCTGATTATAAATCGAAGCGGAACATTGGTTCAAAGCACCCTGCCGAGCGGTGCCGCCGTTTCCCTTCCCAAAGAAGCGGTGGAAACGGTGCTCGGCGGCGAAGTTTATAACCGCCAAAAGGTATTCATTCGGGAGCAGGGCAACGCCTATACCGTCGGTGTTCCCATCCGAAGCGATCGGCAGATCGTCGGCGGTGTGTTTGTCACCGCCCGTCAGGTGCGGATCGGCTCGGAATTTGGCGGAATTTTGCCGAGCTTTTTAATGTGGGGTATCTTGGTCTTGATTTTGGCGGTGGTGATTTTGTATTTTGTCACCAAGCAGATCACCCGCCCCTTATATGAGATGGCGATCGCCGCCCGTTCCTATTCCAAGGGCGATTTTTCCCGCAGGATCAGTGTCGCGCCGGAAGGGGAGTTGGGGACCTTGGCCGCCACCTTTAACCAGATGGCGGAAAATCTGGACCGCTTGGAAGCCACCCGCCGCGAATTTATCGCCGATGTTTCCCACGAACTGAGGACACCGATGACCACCATCGGCGGATTTATCGATGGAATTTTAGACGGCACCATCCCGCCGGAATCGGAGCAGAAATATCTGCTTTTGGTTTCGGAAGAAGTAAAACGATTATCCCGTATGGTGAATAATTTGCTGGATGTGGCGAAGATCCAATCGGGAGAGATTACTTATCAAATAGAACCCTTTGATCTGACAGAGCTTGCTTATCGCGTGATGCTGACAATGGAAGATCGAATCGCAGAGCGGGGTATTGAATTGACCCATACCTTGCCGGAAGAATCGATCTATGTTCTGGGTGATCACGATGCAATCCATCGTGTGGTCTATAATTTGATGGACAATGCGGTGAAATTCACCGCCGATCAGGGAAAGATCCATCTGGGCAT
>CALGEL010000079.1 GCA_937881855.1 uncultured Clostridia bacterium
CAAATCGGATGAAGATCGCATCGACTTGATCCCGAAGGCGCAAAACCTTAAACCGCCCAAAATGGTTGCAGGTCTCGTTGAGCCGATCCCTCGGTCTCGCAAAACCTTAAAGTGATCAAATCGGATGAAGATCGCATCGACTTGATCCCGAAGGCGCAAAACCTTAAACCGTCCAAAATGGATGCAGATTTTCGTTTTCTCGATCCCGAAGGTGTGACACGGGGCCCCCATAAAATCATTGGATTTTATGGGGAAAAGGAAAAAGGAACGACAGTAGCGGATTATTTCACATCAGTGAAATTGGAGCGGTTGCCGTTTCTTTTGACGCTATGGCGAGTGGCCGAAAAACGGAAAAAACATAAAAAGGCCGCCCTTTTTGGGCGGCCTACCTTATTCCGTTGTTCTGCGCCATTTTCGGCGGTTTAATACTTTGCGATGATGGCTTGCATTTGATCTTGCTTTTGTTCCATTTCCTTGACCAATTTCAGTTGAGTCCTTGCCCGATCCAGATTCTGCTCCGGATAATGTACCTTAAAATAAACATCACCATTCAGGTAATCGGCAAGAAAACGAATACCACATTCCAGTGTCATCATCCAGGCACCGGTCGGCAGCAGATCCTTTTCAACATCGGTCAACACATTATTGCACCCTTCCAAAAAGCCCTTGGTGTAGGCGTCGAAAAGGTCAAGATCCAATTCAACCTTGGAGAGATCTTTTTCATCTTCGGCGGCGGTGGAAGCACCGAACCGAATAGAATCGCCGAAATCAAAGATCGCCTGCCCCGGCATAATGGTATCCAGATCGATGACGCAGACACCTTCACCGGTCTCGGGATCCAACAACACATTGTTGAGTTTGGCATCGTTATGGGTGACCCGCAGGGGAAGGGTTCCGTTGGCTTGCAGGTCCATAATAATGGACGCATCCTTTTCCCGCGCCAAAGCAAAATCCACTTCTTCCTTCACCGAGGCCAATCGACCTGCCACATTCTTTTCGATAGCATCGTGCAGTTGCGCATAGCGGACAGGGGTGTCGTGGAAATCGGGGATGGTTTCATAGAGCGTGTTTGCGGGGTAATTATCCAGCAAGGCTTGAAATCGACCAAAGGCTTTGCCGCTTTCATAAAAATCATTGGCATTGCGGCAGGTGTCCAGCGCGATCAGCTCATCGTGGAACCGATAGGCACGCCAAGAACAATTTTTGTCGTGAAGGCAAAGTTGGCCGTCCACCGTCTTGACAAAGGTCAACGCTTCGCGGTTGGGGTCTCTCCCGGCTTCTTTCAGACGTTTTTTCAAAAACTCCGACACACGAAAGACATTTTTCATCAATGCCTGCGGATTGGTAAAGACGTTAGTATTAATTTTTTGCAGGATGAACTTTGTTCCTTTATCGGTGGTCAGCAGAATTGTTTCGTTAATATGGCCGCTGCCGAAGGGTTTGGCGTCCACCACCTTACCGTCAAAGGCAAAAAGATCGGCAATGTTGGCTACATACTTGGTCATCTTTATTCCTCCCAGAGAGTCGCGGGATATTTTCCGCTATCTTTCAAGCCTTGAATACCGGCTTCGACAGCGGGCTTATCCTCTTTATAGGTGACACCGAACCATTTATCGGCGCTGTGCAGCACCTTGACGGTGGCTTCTTTGGCTTGCAACAGTTCATCCACAACGAAGGGCAGATAGAACTCGCTTTTTAAGGGATTTTCTTTTACCGTTGTCTTTAAAAATTCGGGGAATTTGCGCTCCAAGGCGCGAAGATAGGCCATAGGAAAGCCCCACATATTCATTGATACGGGCGCGGTATTGGAAACAGCGGTAAAGGTTTCGCCGCCGTCTTCGGAATAATGGGCTTGACCGTCGATTTTTTGGATCATGGTCCGCTCATCGATTTTTTGCAGATAGTCGTTTTCGTCGACGCGGCAAACGCCGCGGGCGACGTGGCCATTCTCGGTAAGGGTGTTTTCCAGAACATAGCCCACCATCGAGATCTCCATCGGATCGGTATCCTTGGAGTTTTTCAAGAAAGCATAAAGCTGCTCATAAGCATCGCGACCGTAAAAATCGTCGGCATTGATAACCGCAAAGGGCGCATCCAGAACATCTTTGCAGCAAAGGATGGCGTGGCCGGTGCCCCAGGGCTTGACTCTGCCTTCGGGAATTTCAAAATCGGCGGGGACCTTATCCAACTCTTGATATACATAATGGACTTCGGCAACCTTTTCGATGCGTTTGCCGATGGCTGCCTTGAAATCATCTTCAATTGCTTTTTTAATGACGAAAACGAATTTTTTAAATCCGGCTTTCATAGCATCATAGACCGAATAGTCCATAATGATATTGCCCTGCGGGTCGACCGGGTCGATTTGTTTGAGTCCGCCGTAGCGACTGCCCATACCGGCAGCCATAATGACTAAAATCGGTTCGCTCATATTTATTCCTCCGTTTTGGATCAATTTTCTTCCTTATTTAAATATATATAGTATATATTCGGGATTATTATAGCACGAATTTATGATTATGTAAAGCAAAGAATTGGCAAAACCCATATTTTGGGCAAAAAAGAAGGGGAAATACCATAAATTGTGGTTTGTGCAGATTGACAGAAATTTCCTTGAAAATTTTGTAAAAAACATAAAAATTTTTTCAAAAAAGACTTGAAATTCCCGGATGAGTGTGTTATTATATTCAGGCTGACTGTAAAAGCGACGAAGCGGGAGGTGGCCATAGCGCCGATTTTTCCCCGGCGTTTATGGGGAATTTCCGTGGAGCAGCTTGGCTTAAAGCCGAGCGAATCAATGAGGAAAAGCAAAGAAAGCCATATCCTTGGAACTGCGCAGATTGGCTGCGTAAGCCGCGTTTGGAATGGGGCTTTGTTCGGGCTTAATGCCCGGTTTATTTTAGCCCTTCGGGTGAAACACCCGGATGTGTGTTAAAGAATTTTCCGTCAAAGTCGTCAAAGTCAAATTCTAAAAGGAGGCAAAAGAAATGGCTGAAAAAATCAGAATCAGAATTAAGGGTTATGATTCCACTTTGGTGGATCAAGCTGCTCAAAAGATCCTGGAGACCGCCCAGAGAACCGGCGCGGTTGTATCCGGTCCGATCCCCCTTCCCACTAAGAAGGAAATCGTTACCATCCTGCGTGCTGTTCATAAGTATAAGGATAGCCGCGAGCAGTTCGAGCGCAGAACTCATAAGCGTCTGATCGACATTGTCAAGCCCGCAGCAAAGACCGCTGAGGCTCTGGCAAGCGTAGAACTTCCTGCCGGCGTTGAGCTTGAAATCAAGCTGTAAGCCACCGGCAAAGAAGGTCATGTTGATGAAAATCAACCAATAACCATATGGAGGTAAGTTAAATGAAGAAAGGTATTATCGGTAAGAAAATCGGAATGACCCAGGTTTTCGACGAAATGGGCAATGTCATTCCGGTAACAGTCATTCAGGCAGGTCCCTGCACCGTTACTCAGAAGAAGACCGTTGAGAACGACGGCTATTCTTCTTTGCAGCTGGGTTTCCAGGATCTCGCCGAGAGAAAGGTAACCAAGCCCATGAAGGGCCACTTTGATAAAGCAGGGGTTGCCTATAAGAAAGTTTTGAAAGAGTTCCGCCTCGAAGATGCGGAAAACTACAATGTCGGTGATGTCATCACCGCAGACGCTTTTGAAGTAGGCAGCTGCGTTGATGTAACCGGTATTTCCAAGGGTAAAGGATTTGCAGGTACCATTAAAAGATACCACGGTCAGCGTTCCGGTCCTATGACCCACGGTTCCGGTCCGATCCATCGCCATGCAGGCTCCATGGGCGCATGCTCTTCTCCTTCTCGTATTTATAAAGGAAAGAAAATGCCCGGTCACATGGGTGCTGTTCAGGTTACAGTTCAGAATCTCGATGTAGTAAAGGTCGACATGGAGAATAATCTTCTGGTGGTCAAAGGTGCGATCCCCGGTCCTAAGGGCTCGATCGTCACTGTTAAGAACACCGTTAAAAATGGTTAAGTAAGGGGGTAAATTGAAATGGCTAATATTGATGTATTCGATATGAGTGGTGCGAAAGTATCCACCATGGACCTTGCAGATTCCATTTTTTGCGTAAAGGTAAACGAAGCTGCTATGCATATGGCAGTTACCAACTATCTGGCAAATCAGCGTCAGGGCACCCAATCCGCTCTGACCCGCGCTGAAGTTTCCGGCGGCGGCATTAAGCCCTGGCGTCAGAAGGGAACCGGTCGTGCCCGTCAGGGTTCTACCCGCGCTCCCCAATGGACCCACGGCGGTATCGTTTTTGCTCCCAAGCCCCGCGACTATCGCTTCAGCATGAATAAGAAAGTGAAGAAGTTGGCTCTTCTCTCTGCCATCTCTTCCAAGCTGGCCGAAGGCAAGCTGATCGTTCTCGATAAGATCGATATGAACGAATATAAAACCAAAACGGTTGTAGGCATGATGAACGCCCTGAAAGTTGAGAACGCTCTCGTTGTGAACGACGTGACCAATCTCTTCTTCGTTAAGAGCGCCAAGAACATCCCCGGTGTTAAGGCTGCTCGCGTCAACACCATCAACACCTACGAGATCCTGAAGCACGACACCTTGATCCTGACTCAGGACGCCGTGAAGAAACTTGAGGAGGTATATGCATAATGAAATCTTGTTACGATATTATTATGAAACCCATTGTCTCCGAGAAATCCATGGCTGCTATGCAGGATAAGACCTATGTCTTTAAGGTAGCAAAAGATGCCAATAAGATCGAGATCAAAAATGCGGTTGAGGAAATCTTCAAGGTTTCCGTTGAGAAAGTTACCACTGTAAACGTCAGCGGTAAAGAAAAGAGAATGGGCGTCCATGTCGGCAAGACTGCTGCTTGGAAGAAAGCCTATGTGAAATTGACTGCCGATTCAAAGACCATCGAGTTCTTTGACGGTATGATGTAAGGAGGAGAAAAGTTATGGCTATGAAAACTTATAAACCTACTTCTCCGGCTCGTCGCCAGATGACCAATGTGGATTATAGCTGCCTTTCCAAGGACGCTCCCGAGCGTTCCTTGCTGGCAAGCTTGAAAAAGCACTCCGGCAGAAACAGCTATGGCCGCATCACTGTTCGCCATCAGGGCGGCGGCAACAAAGTCAAGTACAGAATTATTGACTTTAAGAGAAACAAGATGGACGTTGCGGCTACCGTAACCTCCATTCAGTATGACCCCAATCGTTCTGCATTCATTGCTTTGATTCAGTATGAAGATGGCGAAAAGGCCTACATCATCTGCCCCGAAGGTTTGAAGGTTGGCGATAAGGTTATTTCCAGCGCCTCTGCCGATATTAAGCCCGGCAATGCGCTGCCCATCGAGAACATCCCCGTCGGTACTGTTATCCACAACGTTGAGTTGTATCCCGGCAAGGGTGCTCAGCTGGTTCGTTCCGCAGGCAACAGCGCTCAGCTGATGGCGAAGGAGAACGGCTACGCTCAGGTTCGCCTCCCCTCCGGCGAGGTTCGCCTGGTTCGTTTGAACTGCATGGCTACCATCGGTGTTGTATCCAATGGTGAGCACGCAAACGTTTCTATCGGTAAGGCCGGTAGAAAGCGCCATATGGGTATTCGTCCTACCGTTCGCGGTTCTGTTATGAACCCCTGCGATCACCCCCACGGTGGTGGTGAAGGTAAGTCCCCCATCGGCCGCAGCGGCCCTGTAACTCCTTGGGGTAAACCGACCTTGGGTTACA
>CALGEL010000080.1 GCA_937881855.1 uncultured Clostridia bacterium
TTTGGACTGATTTCTCTTGGTCCAATCTATTTGGACTGATTTCTCTTGGTCCAATTCATTTGGACTAATTCCCCTTGGTCCAATTCATTTGGACTAATTCCTTTTGGTCCAATCTATTTGGACTAATTTCTTTTGGTCCAATCTATTTGGACTGATTTCTCTCGGTCCAATCTTTTTGGACTGATTTCTCTTGGTCCAATCTATTTGGTTGCGACTGCGACCGCTGCCCTTTGGCAGATGAAGGGAGCAGGTCAGCAGGTGCCGCAACACAAAAAATATCGAGCAAACAACGGCTTGCGAAGAATTTTTTGATGTTGCAAACGGACGGCGGTCCAATTCATTTGGACGACATTCCATTGCACAATTTCATTGACTATGGTACAATTTTATTGATTTTAATTTGAAAGGGAATAAGACACATGGCAAATCAAATATTCAGCCGACGCTTACGGCAACTACGAATCAACAAAGGCGTATCTACCACCGATATGAGCCACGATTTGGGTATGACAAAAAGTTATATTTATAACATTGAACACGGCTATGCTTACCCTTCTATGACACAATTTTTTGCCATTTGCGAATATCTCGACATTGCACCGTATAAATTTATGCTTTTTGAGCCGGAGACGACCAGCCAACAGGAGCAGTTGATAGAACTCACAAACAGATGGACTCCCGAACAAATGGATCAGTTGATCTGCTATGCAGAAAAAATAAATAAAAACCGATGATGCGATGCATCATCGGTTTTTGATTGCGTTCATTAGTTTTTCCTTTTCATTGGGTAAGCCCTTCGCCACCTGTTCCAGCAGGTATTTTTGAGCTTCGCCGATGGCAGAGCCATTGAACCCTAAGGACATCAAATCCTTGCCGTCAAGGGCAAGGTCGCGGATGCAAAGGCAGGGGTTTTTCACCAAAAATTCATTCAAGAATCCCAAATCCCAACCCCGCCAAGCATAAAGGGTTTGCAGATTTTCCACACCCAATTCAATCCCCAAGCGGTGCAGTTCCCGCTCGGTTTTGGGATGGGGAACATCTTGATTTTCCAATAACATCAAAACAGTTCTCTTAAAGGCATTCGGTACCTTTAATTTTGCCAAAATTTCGGCGGCGGTCTCTTTTTTCAAAAGCACCGCCAACCGCATGGCAGGGTCGGGCGGCAACTGAGCCAACCGCCGCACTTCTCCTTGAAATTCGGGCAAAATCACCTGCACCACCTGATGGTGTTGTAGCAAAACATCGGCGGCATACTCCCCCTTCAAAAGACCGCAAAGTTCGGCAAAAATCCGCTCCGCCGCAACCGCTTTCAGCAATTCTTTTTTCCGCTCCATTGCCGCCTTGGTCTGCCCTTCCAGGGCAAAACCCAAGCGAGCGGCAAATCGCATCGCCCGCATAATGCGCAAGGCATCTTCTTCAAACCGCCGCTCAGCCTCCCCCACACAACGAAGGAGCTTGGCATCGATATCCGCCCGACCGCCAAAGAGATCCACCAAATTCTGCTGCCGATCCATTGCCATCGCATTGATGGTAAAATCGCGGCGGGCAAGGTCCTCTTTCAGCGAGCGGGTAAAATAGACCGCATCGGGATGGCGGTGGTCGGAATAATCTCCATCCTGCCGATAGGTAGTAATTTCCACCGGTCCGCAGTCGGTCAGCACCGTCAGGGTACCGTGGGCCAGACCGGTTTCGATCACCCGCTCATCGCGGAACACTTCTTTGGTCTGCTCAGGGAGAGCCGAGGTGGTAATATCATAATCCTGCGGAGCAATGCCCATATAGGTATCCCGCACACAACCGCCCACCAAATAGGCTTCATATCCCGCCTGCTCCAACCGCTCCAATAGGGCGGAAATGCCCGAAGGGATCGATATTTTCATTTTTCCGCCCCCTTTTTTAAAATTTCTTGCTATTATAATAGCATTTTTGAACAAAATTTGTCAATTTTTCTTGCATTTCTCAAATTTCCTATATATAATTATTTTAAAAGGAGGTGTATATGGTGCCTTATGAGATCGAACGCAAATTCTTAATCGCGCGGCCGGATCTGCTCAATTTAGCCAATCTTTGCAAGATCCAAAAAATCTCCCAGACCTATCTGAGCTCCACCGAAGGAACGGTGCGGGTGCGGCGTTTGGAAGAAAAAGGGCAGGTCTCCTATATTGAGACTGCGAAGCGAACCCTTTCTTCGATCAAGCGGCTGGAAATGGAGCATCCGCTGACCGAGGAAGAATATAATCGCCGCTTAGCCACCCGCGATCCCCGCCGTCAGACCATTCATAAGATGCGCTATTGCCTTCCCTATGCCGGTCATATTTTTGAGATCGATATTTTCCCCTTCTGGAACCGCCAAGCGATTATGGAAGTGGAGCTAAAAAATGAAGATGAAGAGATCACCCTTCCCCCCTTCATCCGTGTTCTCCGCGAGGTGACCGACAATCCCGACTATTCCAATCATGCGTTGGCGCGGATCGTCCCGCCCGAAGATGAATTTTAAAAAAAGCAAATCCCGCACCGTTGGGCGGTGTTCCATAGTGAGAAACCCGGTTTTGCCTTGGTCTTTTTCTGCCCAAGAATGTTCTCAACCTTGAAATACGGCAGTATTCCTTCGGTTTCGAGCCATCCTTGAACAAAAAAATCCACAGCAGCAAAACTGCGAAGCACTTAAAAATCAGACCTTTTTGATGAAAAACACAGTAAAAAAACACGGTAATGCTGACGCATACCGTGTTTTTTTGCGAAGTTTAGCGCAAAAAGGGCGATTTTTAAGCGGATTATCACTATGAAACGCCGCCCTTGGTGCGGGATTTTTTTAATTAAAGAACGGATTATCAAAAAGCGTAGACGTGGTCTGATTTTCATTCTCTTTTTCAGGCGTATATTCCGAAAGGGTCAAGGTGATGGTCTTTTCCTGACCGTTGCGCTTGACAATGACAGTCAAGCTATCGCCCACCTTTTTGCCATCGATCCGTGCGTTCGCCTCCGCCTCGGTAGAGACTTCCTTTCCGTCCACCTTCACCACATAGTCACCGGACTTAAATCCTGCTTTTTGGGCATCGGACCCTTCGCGGGTGGAAGAGATATACAGCCCCAGCTCGTTGACACGATACATCATTGCGTTCATAGTATCATTGATCTCCACAAAGACAAAGCCGGGATCCACCCGCCCGGTCACATAACCGTGCCCGATCAGATCTTCAATCACCGCCTTGGCGGTATCGATGGGAATGGCAAAGCCCAAGCCCTCGATCTCTTCGCCTGCGGATTTGGCATTGATGACACCTACCAACTGACCGCTGGTATTGAACATTCCGCCGCCGGAATTGCCGGGGTTGATGGCGGTATCGGTTTGCAATAGGCGCATCGTTGTATTATCAATGGTGATCTCGCGGTCCAAGGCGCTGATGATCCCCTTGGTCACCGTTCCGCCCAATTTGCCCAAGGGGTTGCCCACAGCAACCACTTCTTCGCCCACCAACAATTCCGAAGAACTGCCAAAGGCGGCAGGTTTCAAATCGGTCGCATCCAATTTAATCACCGCCAGATCGGTCTTGGCATCGCTGCCGATCAATTTGGCTTTATGCTCCTTGCCGTCGGCAAGGCGAACATTGATATTGGTCGCCCCTTCGATAACATGATGGTTGGTAACGATATAGCCATCGGCGGTAATGATGACGCCACTACCCGCACCTTCGCTGACATATTGCTGCATAAAGGAGCCGGTGACGATCTGCTCGGTGGTGATCTCCACCACGCTATCCTTCACAAGCTCTGCCACTTCGGGAATGGTGAGCGCTTCCTTGGCGTTCTTGCCATCGGCATCTTTGAGCTTGGTGGTCTGATACACCACCGCCGCCCCTTCTGCCACAACAGACCCTTGCCCAAACAGCCGCGTGCTCAACACGCCGCCGATCAAACCCACAACCAACGAGATGGCGGCCACCCCTGCAATCAGCGGGATCAATGCCTTTTGGGTCAGCGGTTTTTCGGGCTCCTTCTGCGGCGGCTGCGGCACTTCGTACATCGGCACTTCGTACTGCGGTACTTCCTGCTGCGGCGGCTCATACGAAGGCGGCTCGGGAGCAATGTCCTGCTCAGGGCGGGTATAATGGTAGATCGGTTGCTCTTCCGTCGGCGCCCCTTCGGGGATATGATTAAAATTATTTTCTTCGTTCATTTAATTTCTCCTTCAAGGAAAACTTTATGAATTTAGTATACCATATTTTAGCGCAAAGGTATGAAAAAATTGTGAAGAAATTTGAAAAAATCAGATATTTTTTAAAATACTTGCATTTTTAAACCGTTTCCTTTATAATAATTTAGAAGATTTGATCTTTCCCGCAAAAATAGTAAAAAGAACTTTCTTTTTCCAGAGAATCGGTGCCATTGGCTGAAAGCCCGATAAAGAAGCCTTTTGAAGCGTGCGTTTTGCGGTGTATTCTTCCTGCGATAGTGGGGAGCGGAAGGCCGCCGTTATCGGTATATGAGTGATAAATGCGAAGTGGAACCGCGTCATTTCTACGCCTTCGCTACCCTTATGGGGTAGCGAAGGCGTTTTCTTTTAATGAAGGAGAATTTTTATGTTTAAAAAAATCCGCGAGGATCTCAATGCTTTTAAAGAGCGTGATCCCGCCGCCCGCAGCAAAGCCGAGATCTTTTTGCTCTATAATGGCTTTCATGCGGTGCTTTTCTACCGCCTATCCCATTGGCTGTATCGTCATAAATGCTATTTCCTTGCCCGTTGGGTATCTCAATATGCCAAGTTCCGCACCGGTGTGGAGATCCACCCCGCCGCCAAGATCGGCAAGGGGCTTTGCATCGACCACGGGACAGGGATTGTCATCGGCGAGACGACGGTAATCGGCGATTATTGTATGCTTTATCAAGGGGTAACCTTGGGCGGTACCGGCAAAGAGACCGGCAAACGCCATCCCACCTTGGAAGATTATGTCATGGTGGGAAGCGGCGCTAAGATTTTAGGCCCCTTCACCATCGGCAGTCATAGTAAAATCGCCGCCAATGCGGTGGTTTTGGAAGCCATCCCGCCCCATTCCACCGCGGTGGGTGTTCCCGCCAAGGTGATCCGGCAGAACGGTAAGCGGGTGGAGACCGACCCCTTGGATCAGGTCCATATCCCCGACCCTGTGGCGCAGGAATTGGCGCGCCTTGCCAAGAAAATTAAAGAACTAGAAAAGAAATTGGAGGCTAAATAAATGAAATTATATAACACTTTAACCCGAACCAAAGAAGAATTTATTCCCATCACACCCGGCAAGGTGCTGATGTATGCCTGCGGCCCGACCGTTTATAACTTTTTCCATATCGGTAACGCCCGCCCCTTTATCACCTTCGATGTATTGCGCCGTTATTTCGAATATCGGGGCTATAAGGTCAAGTTTGTCCAAAACTTCACCGATGTGGACGATAAGATGATCAAAAAATCCAACGAAGAAGGCATCACCCTGGCGGAACTGGGCGATCGCTATATCGATGAATATTTCACCGACGCGCAAGGCTTGGGGGTTGTCAAGGCCACCATCCATCCCCGCGCCACCCATTGCATCGACGATATTATCAAGATCATCGAGAGCCTGATCGAAAAGGGCTATGCCTATGAATCGGGCGGGGATGTTTTCTATTCCACCAAGAAATTCGAAGGCTATGGGAAACTTTCCCATCTGCCGATGGACCAGCTGGAAAGCGGCGCGCGGATCGATGTCAACGATATGAAGAAGGATCCGATGGATTTCGCCGTCTGGAAAGCGGCTAAAAAAGGCGAACCCGCCTGGCAATCGCCTTGGGGCTTGGGCAGACCGGGCTGGCATATTGAATGTTCCGCGATGGCCTGCAAGTTTTTGGGCAAGACCATCGATATCCATTGCGGCGGTGTGGACCTGATCTTCCCCCACCACGAAAACGAAATCGCCCAAAGCGAAGCCGCCAACGGTTGCGAATTTGCCCATTATTGGTTGCATAACGGTCATATCAATGTGGATAACCATAAGATGAGTAAATCCGCAGGCAATTTCTTCACCGTGCGGGATGCCGCCGCGGTCTATGGCTATGAGACCATTCGCTTGTTTATGCTCTCTTCCCATTACCGCAGCCCCATCAATTACAGCAAGGATGTTCTGGAAGCCGCCAAGGCGGGCCTGCAACGGCTGTATACCACCAAAAATAATCTGGAATATGCGCTCAAAACCGCAAGCGGCAAACTGACCGCCGAAGAAGAAGCATTGCTCAGCGAACTGCCCGCCTTCAAGGAAAAATTCTTGGAGAAGATGGACGACGATCTCAATACCGCCGATGCCCTGAGTGCCATCTTCGATCTGGCGCGCTGGATCAATACCCAGCTTGCCGAAGTCCATTCTTTGGCGTTCCTCAATGGCATCAAAGGAATGTTCGACGAACTGACCAATGTTTTGAACATTGTTCAAGGTAGCCAGGAGGTCGATATTCCCGAAGAAGTCAAGGCATTGGTAGAAGAACGTACCGCCGCCCGCGCCGCCAAGGATTTCGCCCGTGCCGACGAGATCCGCGCCCAACTGACCGCGATGGGCGTAGCCTTGGAAGACACCAAAGACGGCGTCAAGATCTTAATGAAACAATAAAGTAAACCGTTGAAATTGGGTGCTTTTCCGATTTGACCGGTTTTAGAAGACAAAAAACATAAATCAAAAAAGCACCTGCCTTGCAGGTGCTTTTTTAATGCCCCAAACGATACAATTCATAATGCATTGACCGTTTGGCTCATATCATCTCAGCATCTAACCAACCAAATGATTTGGTTGGTACCACCCTTGTTGAATCGCAAAGCAACCAAATGATTTGGTTGGTACCACCCTTGTTGAATTGCAAAGCAACCAAATGATTTGGTTGGTACCACACCTGTCGAATCACAAAACAACCAAATGATTTGGTTGGTACCACCCTTGTTGAATCGCAAAGCAACCAAATGA
>CALGEL010000081.1 GCA_937881855.1 uncultured Clostridia bacterium
TGTATTATACCATATTTTCTTAAAAAAGATAGATTGAAATAAAAAATACTTGACATTAGTTTAAATTATAGTATAATTAATTAGTCCTTGCTCATCATCAGATGAGCCAAAAGTCCATAAGGAGGTGTTAATCATGGCTGAAGGAAATCGCAAGTATGAAACTATTTTCATCACCCGGCCGAATTTAACAGAGGAGGATTTTACCGCTCTTGTCGAAAAATTTAAAGGTTTGATCGAGAAGAATGGTACCATCGAGTCTGTTGAAGACTGGGGCGTCAAAAAGCTTGCCTACCCGATCGATTTCGTCAACGAAGGTCATTATGTGCTGATCAACTTTACTGCACCTGTTACCTTCCCTGCCGAGCTCGAAAGACGTTACGGCATTAGTGACGGCATTCTTCGTTCCATCGTTGTGAACAAAGAAGAAAAGTAAGGAAGGATTCTGCTATGTTAAACAAAGTAATTTTAACCGGTCGCCTGACCGCTACCCCCGAATTGAGAAAAACTGCTTCTGATGTATCTGTTGTATCTTTCTCTGTCGCTGTTCAGCGTCAGTATAAAGGTCCCGACGGAAATTATCCCACAGATTTTATCAACTGCGTGGCGTGGAGAAATACTGCTGATTTTATCTGCAAATATTTTGAAAAAGGCAATTTGATCGCATTGGTCGGTTCTTTACAATCCAGAACCTACGAAGATAAGACCGGCGCAAAAAGAACTGCTTTCGAAGTGATTGCAGACGAAGCACACTTTGTAGAATCCAAAAAGGACTCTTCGCGTCCTGTCGCCCCCGAGTTCAAAGCTCCCCCGGTAACCGGCGGGAACACTGTTGAATTCGAAGAGGTTCAAGATGACGAACTGCCCTTCTAATCTGAAAAGGAGGATTTAGCTGTGGAAAGAGAAAAGAATTTCAGACCCAACAGAAAGCCCAGACGCAAAGTTTGCACTTTCTGCGTGGATAAAGTTACCGAAATTGATTATAAGGATGTTGCTAAACTCAGAAAGTATATCTCTGAGCGTGCAAAGATTCTTCCCCGCCGCGTAACCGGCACCTGCGCTAAGCATCAGCGTCAATTGACCGGCGCTATCAAACGCGCTCGCGTTATCGCTCTTCTCCCCTATGTGAGCGACTAATTTTAAATGTAAAACGGCTGCCTTTGGGCAGCCGTTTTTATATTCCTTTTGCCAAAGAATAAAACTCTTCTTTGGTATATCTTCGATTTAATTCCTTTAAAAGTGCATTATTGGACAGATGACGCGGCAGATTTAAAAAGTCAAGTAACTTTACCTTTTTATCTTTCGACCCTGTACAACCCGAAAAACCACACTCGTAAAGATCCGTTACTTTGATTACATTCGGTATGGGTTTTGCTTCAAAATCTCGGAAAAGTTTGGTTAAAGTTTCCGCATCCATCCCTTCCACACCCAAAAGCCCCTCTTTCCCGGGGGCTTTTTTTCGTTTTTCTTTTCCTTCAATAGATGGAATATATAAACAGTAAACTTCGCAGTTTTGCAATATTTGACTAAGATGAGATCGAATGATAGCACCCGCACGATCGGAATCGGTTAGTATGATCGCACCTCGCTCTTTCGCCATCTCTTTCAAAGAAGATTTCAATAAATCATTTTTAAATAATTCAAACCCATCGCAAGAAATAATGGTAGCATCAATGATATTCTCTAATGTAATCTTATCGTATTTTCCTTCGACGATAACAACTTGATTAATCGGTATTTTCTTCATGTTCCTTCATTTGAAAAGCCAAGAGACTTGCCGCAAAGGAATAAATCAAATCCTTTTTATTCAAACCGGAAGATTTGATTTTTTGATCCAATTCACGGCATCGTCTCAAACCGTCGACCGCTTCTCCTTCCTTTAATTTCGACGCTGACCGCATAATCCGCGCCGCCGAGTACGGGCTTATCGAACAGACAGAGGCAAGTTCTGCGGAAGATTTCCCTTCTTTAAGCGCAATTTCGCCGCGCCAAAGGTCTGAATATGCACGATAAAACATACCGGCAATCACCGTATCGTCTACGTTTTGGTCATAAAGCTGGCGCAACGCTTGCATTAGTGCATCAAAATCATGTTCGGAAATCGCATTGGAAATTGCAAACCACGAGGCATCTTCGGCGGGAGAGACCATTTTATCAATCAATTCTCGATCAATTTCATCTCCCTTTGAATGGGAACAAATTTTATTAATTTCGTTGTTCAACCGCAGCATTGAGCCGCCGGTAAGTTCGACCAAATATGCGCAATCACCCAAAGAGATGGTGCAACCGTTTTTGGTAATCAAATCAAATACCCATTTTTGCAGTTTTTCGTTGGTCGGTCGATCAATACGAACCGATTCCCCGCCCATTTTTTTGACGATAGAATCCAGCGCATTGCTTTTTACCACATCCTTTGCATGATCCCAAAAAAGAACTATAACACCGGGCGCAATATCATCCAACGCGGCAATCAACTTTTTCTCATTATTGCCTTTTAAATTTGCTGTATCCATATCAATTACAGACACCAGCTTTTGTTCTGCCATCATCGGATAAGATGAACAGGCATCCGAAAATAAGTCGAAATCTATTTTTCGACCATCCATCTCAATGAAATTCAGTTCCGGAAGTGCTCCCGAAACAACTTCTTTGAAGCGATCATAATATAGATCCAATAAAAATTGTTCGTTACCATTCAGATAATAAATTCCGCTTAATTTCTTATCTTTTAGTACCTCTTTCAAATCTTCAACTTTCACGAATATACCCTTTCTAAAACATCTCCGTCGGTAATAAAACGGATCGTTCCTTCATTTTCTGTAAGCAAAATATTGCTGCAAATCGTTTCCAACCGTCCCAACACCGTAGAATCCGGTAGACCATAGGTATTTTCTCCCGAAGAGATAATGCATATTTCGGGTGCTGCCGCTTTTAAGAACGGATAGAATGTTGAGGTTTTGCTTCCGTGGTGCCCGACTTTAAGAATTGTGCACTCCGGATCATATTGAAGCAGGTTCATTTCGCCTTTTCCATCCAGATCGCCTGTAATCAGCAACGAAGTTGATCCATATTCAACCTTATAACAAATACACCGTTCGTTTTCATTTTCTGAGGTTTCATCCAAAGCGGTATTGGCATATATTTCAATCTGCACATCATCCAAAACCGTTATCGTCTCATCGCCACTGATTTCTTGACCGTCCATCTCGTCGAATATTACACTCAGGCTTGCATTCTCAGCATCAAAGGGTGGATAAAGCAGAGTTTCAACATATGAGTTCTTTGATAATGTAAATATACCATTTGTGTGGTCATTATGCAAATGCGTGAACATCAACAGTTCAATGGAAATAATGTTGTTTTCTTTTAAATAGGAGATCAAATTATATCTTTTATCCGAAGATCCGCCGCAATCGATAATAACCGCACGATTTCCTTTTGAAAGAACGGTGCAATCTCCTTGCCCAACATCAATAAACGCAATTTCTAAATCATTCTTCGGGTGCGATACAGAATACAAACCGCTGAACAAAAATACAAAGCACAGGAACAAGGAAAACAAAGCAACAAAGGTGCGTCTTTGGTGCTTTAAAAAGAAATAGACGGAAACAGCGGTTATCAAAAGCAAAAGAACCAAAAAGATAATCGCCCGATAATCCAAAAATCCAACACTTGCAAACTCAAACTTGCCCAGAAAAACTGAAACGCGACTAATCAACCGATACAACAAATCACAACATATTCCAATGATATTTCCGGCAAAAGGTATCCAGCTTAATACGATCATTAATACACCGAGAACAAAGAAGATCTCAAAGGGTAAAATCAGCAGCACATTAGCAAACGGAGCAATCAAACTCAACCAACCGAATACTACTATGGCGATCGGTAGCGTCGCGATAATCGCCGCCAAAGAACAAGATATAATTCCTGTAAATTTGCGATATACACCAATAATGCGATAATCGCTTCCCAGCTTCTTTGGAAAGAGAAAATTCTCAATCGGCGATTGCAAAGTAACAATGCCCGCTGTTGCGCTTGCACTCAGCAAAAAACCGACATCTCGAACCGAAAAGGGATTGATCAGCATAATTATAAAAATCGCCAACGAAAGCGATGTCAAGCTATCCGAAAACCAGTTCATTGCCATGCCGACGGAGAACACCACAAGCATAATACACGCTCGGATGCAAGAGGCGGGAAATCCGACCGCCAAAGTAAAGAATACAGCAACAAAGATGCCGATAATATATCGAATACGGTAATCGATACCAAACAACAAAAATAAAAATCCAAAAAATGCAACCGCAAAAGCCAAATGCAACCCGCTTACAGCCATAACATGCGATAACCCGATTCGCTTCAGCGAATAATATAGGTTCGATTCGATTTCTTTTTTATCGCCAAGGCAAACTGCTTTCAGCAAACCATTTGTCTCATCGGTACCAAAAGACACCTTATCTTTTATCGATTCTCGAAAAGAATAGATCGTCTCATGTACATCAAACCCATCCGGTGCTTTGACTTGGAGCAAATCTCCACGCTGATATCCGGAAATAAAGACTCTATCTTCTTTTCCAAATCCATATTGAATTGGAGTATCATAAAACTTCACAGACCCGCTAAGAGTATCTCCAGGGGTAAATGTAAAATCATCGCAGTAAATATAGACATAAACCGGAGTGTGAAACGGTGTGTTTTTCCCATCGATCATATCGACTCGCACTTTATACTGCGAATAATTACGATCCGAACTGCTGGCGCTATCGGTGATCTTTCCTTGAATTGTCACCGCTCGATTCAAAAGGGGATTCATCAAACTTTCGGCTGATTTATTTAAAAAATAAAATACACCTGTCGAACAAATTGCAGCAATCAAACACACAATAACGGTGGCTTTTAACGGATATTTTAAAACAGACAAAACCGCTAACGCCAAAGATAAAACTGCCAGAACAATCAAGTGATATGAAGTTGGAATAAACGTGAGTAAAAATACGCTTATAAATACGCTTAATAGTATCCACATCAAAAACCTTTTAGCCACACCCCACACCTCAATATAATTATACGACAACGAAGATAAAAAGTCAAAATAAATGCTCCCAAAAAGGAAACCTTTTTGGGAGCATTTATTCAAAGAATGATACAAATCAGACCCGAACTATCTTCGTTGATAATTTTCGATAGCGTTTCTTGAAGTTTAAATTGAGATTCATCCGGCATTTTTGAAAGTTTATTATGTAAACCTTCATTTACAAGGTCATGCACCGACTTACCAAAGATGTTGGACTCCCAAATCTTTGAAGGATCTTCTTCAAAATCTCTGAGAAGATACTCAATCAACTCCTCCGATTGTTTTTCGCTGCCGACAATCGGCGATATCTCTGTACAAATATTCGCTTGAATAATATGATAAGATGGTGCCTCAGCAGAAAGTTTGACACCAAAACGACCGCCTTGCTTGAATATCTGCGGCTCACCAAGACTCATTTCAGACATACCCGGAAATACAATGCCATATCCCTTAGACTTTGCTTCGCTAAACGCATCTTTAATTTTATTATATTCCTTGCAAGACATCGATAACTCTTTAATCATCGAAACCAAGTCACCGTCATTTTTTATTTGAACGCCGGCAGCTTCACTCAAAATTTCGTAATAAAGATCCTGATTGAATTCAACCTTCAAGTCGGCGCTTCCGCTTCCTAAATCAACATTTTCAATCTCACATCTTGACATTTTTTCTTCATTGGATAAATCCAGTACCATCTTTTTAACAGACGAAACTCGATCGATATTTTTGGCACTATTCAAAACCGATTCAAAAACTTCTTGTTTAAGCCAATGATTATTTTCCAAACCACCCACCCATGCAGGAAGATTGATTGAAATTTCTTTGAGCGGAAATTCAAGCAGGATCGACTGAATAATTGTCAAAATGCTTTCCCGATCCAATTCAAGGCAATTCACCGTCATAATAGGGACATTATACTGATGCGCCAGGCGATCGCGTAATTCTTTGGCCGCATCGCTATCGGGAAACATAGAATTCACCAAAACGGCAAAAGGTTTATTGATTTCTTTCAATTCTCCGATGATCCTTGATTCCGCATCGACATAATCTGCGCGCGGAATTTCGCCAATGCTCCCATCAGTGGTAATAACCAATCCGATGGTTGAATGTTCGCACATTACTTTTCGTGTGCCGATTTCCGCCGCCTGCTGAAATTCTAAACGTTCTTCGCTCCAAGGCGTTTCAACCATCCTCGCCTCTCCGTCTTCGGTTTGACCCATAGCTCCATCGACAACATACCCCACACAATCAATCATACGAACATTAAATTTTGTGTTGTCTTCCAAAACAATATGTACTGCTTCATCCGGAATAAATTTCGGTTCCGTGGTCATTATTGTTTTTCCTGATGCCGATTGAGGGAGTTCATCGATTGCTCTCTCCCGCTTATAATCTCCAGCAATGTTTGGGATCACAAGATTTTCCATAAACTTCTTAATAAAGGTTGATTTCCCTGTGCGAACCGGGCCTACAACCCCTATGTAAATATCACCACCGGTTCGAGCCGCAATATCGCGATATATACTCGTATCTGTCATTCACGAAACCTCCATACTTCCACATTTAGTTTGTATATTGATTTGTATATTGATATGAAGGATAAATATTTAATATGAGTCTTTTGAAAAGTTTTCATAATAAAAAAGAGTTGCGATTATTCGCCGAGTGTTGATAAGGAAGTATTTGTTTCTCTGGGCAAAATCCTCTGTCTAATCGCCAAAAGCCTCGCAAGGCGCCAGCCTTGCTGCATTTTTGGCTTCAACACAAAGAATTTTGCTTCCCTACGAAACTGCGAAGCACCTTAAAAGACGATATTTTGGATGCAAGAAAAGGAAAAACCCATCGATAATGCTGTCGCATATCGAT
>CALGEL010000082.1 GCA_937881855.1 uncultured Clostridia bacterium
AGAGGTGATACTATGGAAAATCAAAAAAACAGAACCCTTGAACTGCTAAAATTAATTGCCGCAGTTATGGTGGTTTTTATCCACGTATTATTTTCCGGCAGAATGGGGGTTGCAATCGAAAGTGTGGGCCGCTTTGCGGTGCCGTTGTTCTTTTTAATCTCCGGCTTTTACTCTTATCAAATAGAGCCCGAAAAAATCAAAAAAAGAGCAAAAAACATTTCGGTCCTTCTCGTTGTTGCAGTCGTTTGTTGCACCTTATACAAGGTGTGGATGATGTTCTCCACAAGAGGGGCGGCAGGGCTTGTTGCTTATTTCATTCGATATACACAACCGGAGTTCCTTTTCAGGCTGTTCTTTTTGAATGTGACGCTGAGCGGGGGGCATTTATGGTATTTATTTGCCATCCTTTATGTTTATCTCATCTTCTATGTTGTCAGAAAATTCAAGGTGAGCGATAAAGCCATCTTTATCACTTCCTTTTCGCTGTTGGTGGTACATCTTCTGCTGGGCGAAGGCCTTGCGGCTCTGGGAATTACATTGAAGAATTATTATATTCGCAATTTCCTGTTGATGGGCATCCCCTGCTTTGGGCTGGGTTTGTTTGCAAGAAAATATCAAGACCGATTTCGTTCCGTTCCCAATTATTTGATTTGGATTGCGGCGATTGTCGGGGCTTTGGAATCGGTATTTTCTCGGTTCTCTTTCGGCAGGCAAGAAATGTATATCGGTTCGGTGTTCATTTTGTTTGCGCTGGTTTGCATCTTTATCAAATACGCCGACGCTAAAATGCCTTCGTTTGTTACGAAATTGGAAGGGTGCAGTACATATATTTACATTTTCCATACGATTATTGCAGGTTTGATGGAAGACCTATATCCGTTGCTTGGTTTGAGTATGAGACGCTCTCTGCTCCTTCAAAATATTCATCCCATTTTGGTCCTCTTTATCTCCATCGCGGTTGCCTATGTAATCGTTCGAATAAGCAAACGCAAAAAACAAATCGTTTGAAGGTGGCATTTTAATGGATCAAATATTCAAAACGATTGAAAACAACACAGATAAATACATCGACTTCCTTTGCGACATTTGCTCCTTCGAGGCGCGCGCCTACGATAAGGAGACCATCGACCGAATGGTGGATTATATTTCAGAGTTTGCCAAAGGCGAAGGGCTGGAAGTTTCCCGCTTCCCGATGGAAAAATGCGGCGATTTTCTTACTGTTGAGATCAACCCCGGCGCAGAAAAAGCGGTTCTTTTGATGGCGCATATGGATACGGTGCATGATAAGGGCGTGTTCGGTCAGCCTGCGGTGCGCAGAGAAGGGGATCAGATCTTTGGGCCCGGCGTCATCGACTGTAAGGGCGGCATTGCCATTGCCCTTTTATCTATGAAAGCGTTGTTGGAGAGTGGCTTTGGTGGGCATGTGCGGTTAATTTTAACCTCCGATGAGGAGATTACCAACAGCCTTGGCGGAGAGAAAGAAATCCGCTTCATTCAGGATAGCGCCTTGGGCTTTCCTTATGCCATCAACTGCGAAACTGCCGAAGGGGATCAAGTTGTGATTTCCCGCAAAGGCAGTATGAAGTATCGGTTGGATGTGCACGGGGTCAGCGGCCATTCGGGAAAGCGGTATTTTGAATGTAAAAACGCCATTTTGGAAGCCGCCCATAAGATCATCGCATTGGAGAAATCCAGCGCCCCCGACGGAACAACGTATAGCTGCAATATCATTGAAGGCGGCAAGGTGTTTAATATCATTCCCGACCGTTGCAGTATCTCGGTGGATATTCGGGCAAAAACAGTCGGGGAGATGGAGCGCGCAATGAAAACGGTGGAGCAGATTGCCCAAACCTCGTATATTTCGGGGACAAGCTGCGATGCTGTTTTGTTGAGCGCCCGCTCGCCGATGGAAAAGCGAACAGAAACGGAAGAGTTGCTGAAAAAACTGCTTTGCGTCTGCGAAAAATATCATCTCGGGACCCTGACACCGCTGGAATCCGGCGGCGCATCGGATTCTTGCTATACCCAAGCCGCAGGCATCACCTCCATTTGCGGAATGGGCGCCAGCGGCGGCTTTCAACACACCACGAAAGAATATTTGAATAAAGAATCGATCCCCTTACGCGCCAAAATTTTGGCGGGGTTTGCCCGGGGAGAAGATAAGGAGTAAAAAAATGGAAGAAAGAATTTATGACGGACTGAAATACCTGATCTCTTTCCCGAGCGATTTTCGGGAAGATCAAAAATATTCGTTGCTCATCTTTTTGCACGGCGCGGGAACCCGCAACGAGAGCACCGAGCGGTTGATGAGAAATGCCAATGTTCGGCGGCTTGCCGATCGGCAGGATGCAAGGGGCTATATTCTCATTGCGCCCCTTTGCCCGCCCGGCGGCGATTGGAATGAATGGGTGAGAAGCTTGATGGGCATTGTGGGTGAATACCGCGAAAAGCCCTATGTGGATGAGACCCGTGTCTACCTGACCGGCAATAGCATGGGCGGTACCGGCACCTGGACGATGGCCACCCGCAAACCCGAGTGGTTCGCTTCCATTATGCCCATCTGCGGCGGCGGTGTTCCCGCCTTCGCCAGATCGATGGTGGACCTGCCCATCCGCGCTTTCCACGGCCTTTGCGATAAAACGGTGGACCCCATCGAAAGCTTGCTGATGGTCCGAGAGATCAATCTGCGGGGCGGCCATGCAGAGTTGATCCTTTTCCCCGAACTGTCGCATAACTGCTGGAACGCCGTTTATAGCGATGAGAAAAACTATGATTGGCTGTTTTCTTTCACCACCGAGCGGAATAAAACGCAGGTGGAAGAATTATCCGGCGATTATTACGGATAAATAAAAACAAAGCGGAGTGGATTTTCCACTCCGCTTATTTATTTAGTTGATTAAGCGCGGCGAGTTTTGATGATATGAACAATGCCCTTAATAATCAGGTTTGCAAACAGGATCATCAGGGATACAACCGCAGCACATTCTAATTGCATCTGCGCTTCAAATTGGTTGATCATCAGAGAAACCGGCTTGTTCATTGTTGTTGCCAGGAAGGATACTGCAGAAATGGTCATCATACAGTTGACAAAGAAATAGGAAAGCATTTCAAAGATGGTATGCTTACATTGGGGGATCAAAACATCGCGGATCAGATAGAACCGTTTGATGCCCATTGTGTGCGCCACGTCTTCCAAATTTTCATTGATCTTACACATGGAGTTATAGACCATCAGATAGGGGGACGCAATAAAGTGGACCACATTAACCAGCATCAGAACAATAATGGTGCCGTAGATGGGGGTTTTATTGAACACCAAGACATAGGATAAGCCAAGAACCATACCGGGTATGGCCGCCGACGTCATGGCAGAGAGATGCAGAAATCGCGATGTTTTGGATTTCATTCGCGCCGAAAGATAGGCGGTCATAAAAGCAACCGCTGTTCCGAAAACAGCCGTTCCGGCTGCAATCAAAAGCGAATTGACGAAATAATCGCCTGCCCGCAGATCAAACGCTTGGACGACATTTTTCAGCGTAAAGGTCAGATCGTTGGGATAATCGGTGGTAAATGCCAGCAGAATAAATGCCACCAGCGGCAGCAGGGTTGCCAGCGAAACCAAGGTGCAATAAAGGTAGGAACCGATGGTGGCGGTTTTGCTGTTGGTGGGGGCGCAGGGCTTAGTCACATAGCCGGAATTGCCCCGATCCTTATTTAAAAGGTCGATGATAAAAGCAATGACCGCGGGAATCAGCAGGAATGCGCCGTAGACCGTTCCCTTGGAGAAATCCAACTGACCGACTACTTCCTGATACATTACGGTGGCGATGGTGGTATATTTCCCGCCCACCATTAAGGGCACACCGTAGTCGGTAATAATCAAGGTAAAGATTGAGAAGATCACAGAGATCAAAGGCTTTCTCAGGAAGGGGAGCATAATGCCGGTAAATTGGCGGATTTTGGGGATACCCAAAACCTTAGCGGCTTCATAGGCAGAACCGTCTTCATAGTCCAGAACATCGCTCAGCATCAGGTATGCCACAGGAAAGGCGTAAAGCACTGCGCCGACGATAATGCCGGTCAGACCATAAATGTTTCCTTGGATATGGAATAGGCGGGTCAGCAGGCCGTTGTTGCCCAGCAGGATCACCAAGCCCATACCGTGAGAGATGGAAGGAAGCAGCATCGGCAAAAGGAAGATGATGCCGAAAAGCCCCTTTAAACGAATGTTGGTTCGTTTAATACAAACCGCCAAGAAGAAGGCGACAATCACCGTTACAAGGGTGCCCAAAAGGGCGGAAACAATGGAATTCAGCACCGCCTCCCCGAAGTTCGGGGTAGTAATGACGCGCCGAAAACTATCGGCGTCCATATAACTGAACATGCGGATCAGCGGAATAAATACCATGCCGATGAAGATCAGCGCAAAGAGAAACTTGGTATATTCCGCAGTCCCCAGTTCAAATCGTCTTTTCTTTTTCATCTCTGCCATAATCAGTTCCTCACGCATTTCAGCAAAGAATCGATTTTGATTTGGAGATTCTTCAAAACAAAGGATTCCACATATTCATCGGAAGGATGATCCACAATATTTTCGGGGGTGTCGATCTGGACAATGTTGGCCTCCCGCATGATCATAATGCGATCAGACATTGCAAAGGCTTCTTCCTGATCGTGGGTAATATAGATCATCGTTGTACCAAATTCTTTTTGGATACGCTTCAATTCGGCACGCAACGCCAAGCGGGTTTCCACGTCCAGAGCAGACATCGGTTCATCGAAAAGAATAATATCGGGGTTCAATACCATCGTTCTTGCGATGGCAACGCGCTGTTGCTGGCCGCCGGAAAGCATCGCTGGCATTTTATTGGCATGCTCTTTCAGTCCCATCTGATCCAGCATTGCCAGGGCACGCTCCCGCACCTGCTTGCGTGCTTCGGGGGACCGATTTTCCTTGCGGATTTTCAGCGCATATTCCACGTTTTTCAAAACGCTCATATTTTCAAACAAAGCAAAATTTTGGAAAACGATGCCCATCCCGCGCTCGGCAGGAGACAAATTGGTAATATCTTCTCCGTCCTTATAAATAGTTCCGGAGGTGGGTTTGAGCAGACCGATCAGGATGCGGAGAATGGTGGTCTTACCGCAGCCGGAGGGGCCGAGTATCGATAAAAACTCTCCGTCTTTTACTTCAAAACTTACCTTGTTCAATGTACATTTTCCATCGAACACCATTTCCAGTTCATTTGCGACCAACTTGATGTTGTCCATTTTTTCACCTCAAAGATTGTTTCTTAATTATTAGTATTTCCAAAGATCGAGCAACGCTTCTTTTTCTTCGATGGTGTTGTTGCTCATATCGCTGTATTTAATGTTTTGGGGATAGTTTTCGACAGCGAAAACCTTATCCTTGAACATCTGCTCGGGGAAGAATTTTTCGTTCAGCTCATAGCTATAAGTGCCGACCAGGAAATCAAATACTTCCTTCACGCAGGCGCGTTCTTCCTTCCCTTTGATGATGGATTGACCATACATCGTATAGGGAGAACCTTCGTCGAAATAGACTACCTTCAAGGGGGCACCTTCGTTGATCTGGGTGACAGCATGAGAAGTCATACCAAAACCGACGGCAACTTCTTTTTGCAGCAAGGCGTTTACAGGGCCGGAACCGGACGATGTGAATTGCAGAACGTTTTTGGAAAGGTCATCGAAATAAGCCAATGCCTTTTCCTTGCCCCATGCATTGACCAGAGATTTATAGAACATATAGCCGGTGCCGGAAGATTTGGGGTTGGCCATGGAGATCAGATCTTTATATTCGGGTTTGAGCAGATCTTCATAGCTTTTGGGCTCGGCAAGGTTCTTTTGGGCCAAAACTTCGGTGTTCAGGATGATGGCACCGCCCACGCGGCACTGTACCAGATAGTTGTCGCTTGCAAGGGTATCTTCGCTATAAATGTTGCGATCATAAGCAGAAAGATCCGCCAGAACACCGGCGCGAGCCAACTGCTCCATATAAGCATATTCCAGATCGTAGCTGATATCGCACTCGGAGTTGACACCTTCGGTCAGCAGCTTGGCTGCGTGGTTACCGGTGGAAACATATTCCACGGTAATGTCGTATTCAGGGAACTCTTCGCTCAGGCGGGCGTTCATATCTTCGATGACATAGTCTTCCACGCTTGTATAGATCAGAACGCGGTTTTCGGAACTGCTGCAACCGGTACTCAGCATCGCCAGCAACAGAACCATAATCAACAAAATGGCTTTGGTTTTTAAAAATTTCATTGGTATTTCTCCTTAATTGTTTTTTGTTTATATCAGCAGTATGTTCCGTCTAATTTTTTGAGATCGGAAAAACTGTCGATTTCAATAAGATCATTGAAGGTGCAGTTGCGTACTTCCACGCGGTAGTTTTCGTGGCAATATTCCAGCGGAACTTGGTCCCAGAACCGCTCTTTACCGCCGGGCATCTCATAAACCGTTTTAATATCTTCGCAAAGGCGGGCGCCGTCGGTTTCGTTCCAATAGGATATACCGAAAACATGGTGGCAGTTGGTTCCGCCCAATTTCAGGGCGGTGATGATGTTGTTTTTGGTATCAAAGCACCAATCGTTGGTGGTTTCGGTGGGGACTGCCAAGAAATTGGAATGATATTGGTATTTACTGATCAGATCGGGATTATAAAGAACCAGATCCGCTTCCAGAACGTAGGCGTTTTGCATCAAATGCCGCGCGCACATTGCCGAAGATATATTCTTGGATTCGTTATAGATGGGATTTTCGATAAAGCGAATGGTGGGATATTTATAAAGCAACTGATCAAATTGCTCGCTGAGATAGCCGCGAACAATATAAATCTCTTCAATCCCTGCCCGCACCACAGCGTCCAGCAGTGTATCGATAATCCGCACACCTTTGACCCGAACCAGCGGTTTGGGTGTGTTCAGCGTGATGGGCATCAAGCGGGTTCCGAATCCTGCCGCAAGAAAGATCGCTCGCTTGACCCGATAGGGTTCCAGCGCGGCATAGCCTTCGGCGGTCAGCTGCTTTTGGTTATTGAGTAATCCTTGTTCAATCAGAAGCTTCACAACGCGGTTGACCGAACCCAAGGACATATGGGCGGCTTCTGCCAATTTGCGTTGAGTGAGCGCGCTGCCATTCTTTTCGATACATACTAATAGCTCAAACTCTTTTTTATCTAAGGCTTTGGTTGCCAATCTGCAATCACCTCCTACCGGACGGATGTTCATATTTTGTATTTTAACACACAAAATTGAACAAGTCAAGAAAAAAATAACACGCTG
The DNA here is from genome assembly GCA_937881855.1 of uncultured Clostridia bacterium. GTDB lineage: Bacteria > Bacillota > Clostridia > Oscillospirales > QAKW01 > QAKW01. The sequence continues at coordinate 7,308 of CALGEL010000082.1, forward strand.
CGTACACCGCGGCGTGTTATTATGATTATCGATAGGAGTTATAGGAAGGGTCCACAGCGCAAAGCTCTTCAAAATGGTCGATTTCCTGAATGTCTTCAAAAGCACATTCTCGCACGTGGACTTTATATTGATCCTTGAACTTTACCATTGGAACATAGCACCAATCTTCGTCCTTATGGGCAGGGAAGGATTCTTCCAGATGGGCGGGGAGTGTTTTGCCTGCATTGGCATCCCAATAGGAGATGCCCAGCATCTGATAGCAATCGGTGTTGCCGATGCCCAGTTCATAAATGATGCCGTCGGCATCGGTTTTGAAATACCAATCGTCGGTCTCTTTGGTGGGGATGCCAAGATAAACCGATTCATAGAGATATTTATCAAAGATACCGGGGTTATGGATCAAAAGATCCGCTTCCAGAACATAGGCATTTTGAAGATGCTCACGCGTCAAATAGACGGAAGAAATGTTATTGGCTTCGGTATACATGGTATTGGTAACCAGCTGAATGTTGGGGTATTTTTCCTTCAACTGTTCAAATTGCTCCCCTAAGTAACCGCAAACCACATAGATTTCTTCGATCCCCGCCGCCAGAACACCATCGATCAGCGTATCGATAATGCGCTTGCCGTGGATCTTGACCAACGGCTTGGGGGTTTCTAAGGTGACCGGACGCAAGCGGGAACCGAACCCTGCGGCAATAAAGATCGCCCGCTTGGTTTTATAGGGTTGAAGCGCTTTGATGCCTTCGGCGGTGATGCCTGCGGCATCGACCTTCTTTTCCGCCATAAGGGTGGCAAGCTCCTCCTCTACCGCTTGGGTAGTCAGGCCGGTTTGGTCTGCCAGCGAAGCGACGGAAAGGAGCGCACCGCTTTTTTCCAACGCAACCAGAATTTTAAAGGTTTCCTTTTTCATGATATTCCTCCTGAAAATGCAAAAAACGACAGTATATTAAACGGAATGAAAAACAAACGGATTGCAGCAAGGGCGCGTTTGGTTGCGGGGATCTGCGCAATCCAGACCTGTGGAATAGTTTTTATTTTCAAAAATCGATGCTAAATCCATCGAATCGTTTAAAAAAACAAAACGGTAGGCCGCGTCGATCATTACAGCAGCTTCCTTTTTACTTTGTTCAAATAGCTCTGAAAAGCTTGCGTTAAACCGTTGCTCGGGGGCAAAGGGATGTTGCCAAGATACCCTGGATTGATTGAGATAATCAAATCGGGCGGGATCTAGCTCTCTGTTATAATAGGAATAGATCGCGTAAAGCGTTTTTTTGGTACGCAGCGGGCGTAAAAGAAGGCCAACGAGTCCAAACGGATCCAGCATAATCTTATAAAAGATTGCTTCGTCCCGCAGGGCGGCATTGAAGGTATCAAATCCTTGCTCCCAACCGTAGATTTTACGGAAGATCTTATCGAGTTGGGCGCGCATCTCTTCGGGATAGCGTTTGGGCTGAAAGATCAATCGCGGAAAATCGGTTTTCCACGGCTTTTTTTTGAAATGCGCGCGGAGATAATGGCAATCAATGGCGCGTTCCATCCGAATGTGGCCGGAGCGATGGGGCAAAGTTGCCTTGTCCCCATAAGATTCTCCGCCTTTATATATGATATAAGGATGGGCGGTGCGGTCCAGCGCATAATGGCAAAGAAAGCCCGCCAGAAAGGAAAAGAGCGCGGGGGAAGGCTCCGCCTGCGCTTGGCGGGCGGTCTCGACCAAAAATGCGCCGGTCTTTTCTTTATGCATGATGCTGCTGCGTCTGCGCAGAGCGCGGTATTTTCCACCGTAAAAATGCAGGCAGGAAAAGGGGTCGGGGCCCTGCAACGCACGGTTAAAAACATCCAAGCGGATGTTTTTTGCAATTTCGGGCGGGAGTTGCTTTAAAACCTGCCGCCCAAAGGTATAGTGTGTAAAAGGGTCGGGCATAGCAATTATGCCTTGACTTCCGGCTCGGCTTTGGTGGTATCCATGCAGAAGCCGGCGGTCCAATGCTTTTCCCGTTGCTCCACAGGCGGAATCCACATATAGTCGCCATAGGCGTTGACCAGATATTCATGGATATCGTTGGGCAGGTTGATCTCCATATCTTCAAATTGCCCTTTGATGGGGGGATAGAATACTTTTTTGGGCATCAGATGGCCGAAATAGTGGCCAACGTCGGTGGGAATGCACCAAAGCCCTGTATCCTTCTTGCCGCGGACAAATTTATCAAAGGTATTGCACCATTTATCGTAGGAGCGGAAGGAGAAGAACCAGCCGATAAAGCGGCGGAAGCGGTAATTGAATTTACCCTCCTTGGTCTGATAGAAGAAGGCTTTTTTCTTGGGAAAATTATAAAGGTTATAAAAGGTTGCAGAAACCGCAATATATTGCAGGAACATCGCAACCGTTCCTTTAATGCGGCGAACAACGGGGTTCAGCGGTGCATATTCCAGCGGGAAGATATCGATCATTACGCCTTGGGGAAGATCGGTATCGATATTATGCAGGCTGGGTTTATAGGTGCCCTTGGCATAAATTTCGGTAATGAGAGAGGCCACCTTATGCCCCTTGGAATTGGGGGTGACCAGATCATATTTATCCCCCAACTCTTCGTCAAAGATTGCAACAAAGCGGTTGAGATCATCGCGGGGCATAATCAGATCCACATCGTCGTCCCAAGGAATGAAGCCCTTATGGCGAACCGAACCCAAGGCGGTGCCGCCATCGGCCATATAGCAGATGTTATGCTTTTCACAAACTTCAGCAACATCTTTGATGATCTGCAACATGACCTTTTGCAGTTCTTTTACTTCTTCATCGGTAATGTGGCGGTATTCGCCCATCGGGGGTGTGTTGAGCATTACATTTCGTGTGGAAATCATCTGCTTGAGTTTACGCAACATATAGCAAAGTCCTTTCTGATTATTGATTGGTTGGTTTTATTGTAGCTTCCTTCATCACAATGCCGAGAGAAAGCCAGAAAATGGTCGTGTGGGGATTGTTTTGGAAAAACAGCCCTTCGTCGAAAATTGCAGAGATGGCACCGATAATAACGATTGCCAGCGTTCCGAGAAACAGCAAAGAAAGCTTTTCGTTGCGGGCAATTTTTTTGATCAATCGAATGATACAAAGGAGCATAAAAAGCGCCAGTAATAAAATGCCGACCAGGCCGGCGCTGACATAAACCATCATATAGCCGCTGTGCACATGGTAAATGATGCCGGACTCATATTTATCGGGATAATTCTCTTTGATGCATTGAACGATATATTTGTCCTGATGATGTTCGAAAACATGCGCCATATAGTTGCCGGGCGAAAGCCCGATGATGCCGATATCTTTATAAAGACTGAGATAATCACGCCAGATTTGCAAACGACCGTTGGAATAATCTTCTTCCAGATTTTCGCGGTGCAAAATGTCTTCATCCGGGTTCAGCTCGGGTGCAGGCTCGGTCTGGGGTGCAGAATCAGGCGTCGGTTCCGGCTCCGGTTGGGGCTGATTTTTTTCCACCCACTGCATATAAAGGGCGGGGGCTTTCCCCAAGCCGGTTTTAATGAGCCCAAAACCGGTAATGCAAGTAACGACCAAAACAATGGTGATCAACATGGGAAGAACCGCCTGCTGCCATCCGCGCTTGCGGAAAAGGGAGAAGAACATTAACCAAAGAACTACAATGCCGCAGCATAAAAATGCGACACATGCGCTTCGGGAGTTGGCAAGAATCAGATGGAATAAAACAGGGAGTTGGAGAACGCCCAAAACAATTTTGAGCCATACTTTTTTGGTTTTCAGAAGATAAAAGATGCCTGTGACCAAAAACATCAAGCTGATAAAGGCGGCATGGTTCAAGGTATAGAAAATACCGAAAAGGCGGTTATCATAGAACCCTTGGCGGGTGGCGCTGAGATCCTTTCCCAAGGGGTTAACTACTGCCATATAGCCGATCTGGTTTACATACTGGTATAAAGAAACGCAGCAAGAAACAAACCAAAGGCCAAATAAGGTAAAATAAACAATTTGAAGAAACCGATTAAGTTTTTCGCGTTCCAGGCGAAACGCGCAGGAATAAATCAAAACAAATTGAATGGCGGCCCAGCAAAGCTTAAAAAGATTTTCCTTGGTCCCATAGGAGATGGTTCGAACACAGGCAAGAGCTGCTGCAAAAAGAATTCCGTAAAGCAAATAGCTATATTTCCCCTGCCAGATTCGTTTGGTGGTGAAAAGATCCAAAAGGATCAACCCGCCACCCAATAAGCCCAGATAGGTTTGCATACTGTAAAGCGGAGTTTTTGTTAAGAAGGTGACGATCGGGGATATCTGGAAAAAGAGTTGAAATAAAAGTAAAACACCTACATAGCCGATAACAATGTAATCGATCATTGGATATGCTCGCTTTGGTTTTGTTATTTTTTCAAAAAGCGAGCGTAAAAACTCTTGGTATGGCTTTGTTTTTTTATTAGTCATTTTTCAAACCTTTCAAATAGGGAGTTTCCGACCGAGCAAACGCTTCGCAACGGTCAGCATCGTTTTGAATTCATTGGAACGATAGGTAAGAAGCAACCAAGTTGCAGGGAAAAGAATACAAATGATAATTAAGCGAATGCAGAACGAAAGCAGGGTATTGGCCGGCGCAATCCAATTACCGAGAACGGCGCAGAGAACGGCCATTGCAAGATTGATGCCGGTATAACCGACAACCTTTTTAAGATAAATAAGCCAGCTCCGATGGAAAAGATTTTTATAAAGAACGCGTGCTTCCCAAGGGAAATAAACAAAGAATAAAATTAAAATGGTAGGCAGCAGCGTGCCGATCACATCCTTCATCCACTGAATTAAAAGGATGCTGAAAACCACCTTTAAAACCATAGAAACATACGGTTTTAACCAATCCTTTGTCCAAAGCCCTGCCGCATCCCGATAGGTCAGCTGCATTACGCGGAACATCCACGCATAAAAGAACAACGCCATAAAGATGACAAAGCGTTGATCCAATAAGCCTTCCTTGCCGATCCAAACACCGCCGATGAAGGGTTGAAACAGGCAAAGCATACAAACAGAGCAAAAACCGACCAATGCCACCCAACCATAGGTCATCCCAAGGAAGAGATTATGATTTTCTTCTTCGGAGTCCACGATCAGCTTGTTGCCGATGCCGGCGCGGCAGCCGTTGGTGATGATTTCGATCAAACCGTTTACCGCGGTGAGAATATAGAAATAGTTGCTGTATAGCGATTGAATGGAAAGACCGAGAAAGGCGGAGATAATAATGCTGTCCACATTCACCAGCAGCGTATTCCCCACCGAATGGCCGAATAATGTTTTCACCCGATGGTAAACGCTCTGTTTAAGCTCTTTGTCCGGAGTGCCGACACAGCGAATGTGGGGATACTGCTTTTTGGCGGCGCGGTAATTGGCAATACTGTTTGGAATAACCATTAAGGGCAGGGTGAGCAGATAGAGATAGTAGTTCTTAAACGCCACCAGAAGAACGATTTCCAAAGTATATTGAACAGCATAACGAACAACCATAATTTTCAAGCGGGTATCTTCCCGTTGATATGCCGAAAAGATGGCGTTGACGTAGCCATA
>CALGEL010000083.1 GCA_937881855.1 uncultured Clostridia bacterium
ATCTGCTTGACGACCCCGGTCTGCACCGCTCGCTGCTTGGCGACGGCGTAGGCTCGATCGCAGGCGCCTTCTTCGGCGGCTGCCCCAACACCACCTATGGCGAATCGGTTGCTTGCGTTGCCATCAGCCGCAATGCTTCGGTCTTCACTATTGCAACAACTTCTGTTTTGGCAATTCTGATCTCCTTCCTGGCTCCCTTTGTCGCTTTTGTAAACACCATTCCTTCCTGCGTGATGGGCGGTGTTTGCGTTGCGCTTTACGGCTTCATCGCGGTTTCCGGCTTGAAGATGGTTCAAAAAGTTGATCTGGAACAGAACAAGAATCTGTTCGTCGTTTCCACCATTCTGATCTGCGGTATCGGCGGTCTGACCTTGACCTTCGGTCAGGTTACCTTGACCTCCATCGCTTGCGCTTTGATCTTGGGCATCTTGGTCAATGTCGTTTTGAGCAAAAAAGCGGACGAATAATTCTTTTCAAAAAGTAAAAAAAGCAGCGGGCAACCGCTGCTTTTTTATTTGACAAAATCACACAATCTAATTATAATAAAGAAAAAACTGAAAGTGTGATTGAAACAATGTCTATTATTTTAGGAGTCGATGTGGGCGGGTCCACCACCAAGATCGTGGCTTTCGATCAAGGGGTGATCGGGATGTTGCAGGTGCGCGCCACCGACCAGCTGACCTCCCTTTACGGCGCCATCGGCAATCTTTTGCATCAATATAATTTAACATTGGAGCAGGTGAAAAAAATCGTCCTGACCGGTGTGGGCGCTTCGCTGATCGACGAAGATATTTATGGGATCCCCACCGTCAAGGTCAATGAATTTGCCGCCATCGGCAAGGGCGGATTGCTTCTTGCCAAGGAAGAAGATGCCTTAGTGGTCAGTATGGGTACCGGTACCGCTTTTGTCTATGCCAAGGGCGACGAAATTGAGCATATCGGCGGCAGCGGTGTCGGCGGCGGGACGCTGATCGGGCTTTCTTCCAAGCTGGTGGGCGAAAGCGATTTTGAGGCGATTTTAGCCTTGGCGGAAAAGGGCGACCTTTCCCATGTGGACCTTTCGGTGCAGGATATCAGCAACGAAGAGATCTCCACCCTGCCCAAAAATGTCACCGCCTCCAATTTCGGCCATATTCAAAGCACCGCCACCAAAGGCGATCTGGCCTTGGGTCTGATCAATACCATCTTCCAGACCGCCGGTGTTATGGCGGCATTCACCGCCAAAGCCCGCGGCTTTAAAAAGGTGATCGTGACCGGCTCGTTGACCGCTATCCCCCACGCAAAGGAAGTGTTCGACGGAGTCACCGCATTGCATGGGATCCCCTTTGAAATCCCCAAGGACGCCACCTTTGCCACCGCATTGGGCGCTGCCGCTCTGCAAAAATAATGCACCTTTCTCTTTTGCGTAGCAAAAACTTCACTGCAATGCAACTTCACAATACACAGTATAACTTCACCAAAAAATCTCTCCATCAAGTTTGATGGAGAGATTTTTTTATTTTAATGTTCTCAATCCTTTGGGGTAATGGTTTTTAGCAATGCCGCCGGAGGCTTTAATCCAACCCAGCGGAACACCTTCGACGCAGACTACTCCATAGCCCTGCTCCAAGCAATCGACAGTTTCACCCCGCAGATATTTCCGCGCCTGCTCCACCGAAAGCTCCTTCCCATAGCGGAAGGCTTGCTTGGGCAGACACATCGCCAAATGATGCATCGGTTTCCATTGCTTGCCCTTTAATTCCAGCACCTGCATCCCCACCCGTAAAATGCGTAAACCCGCAGGGCAGGGCAGATCGGCATCGAGCAGATAATAATAGTTGCCGCGGCAGATGAGTTCTCCTTGCGGCGCTGTTTTGAGCAGGTCGGCAAGGGCGGCTTTTGCTTCGGGGTGTTTTTCTTTTTTAAAGGGCGGGGCATCGCGGCGGGGTTCATCCCCTTTGCGCACCATCGCGCAGACAAAATGCCCTTCACCCCCATCGGCAGGGAAAATTCTTCGGGCAAGATCCAGCCCTAAAAAGCCGGCTCTTCCCCCTTGCAACCCTGTCTCCACCACTTCAAAATCGGGGTGGTTTTCCAAAAACCAAAGGATGGTCTTTTCATTCTCTTCCAAATTAAAGGTGCAGGTGGAATAGACCAGCCGACCGCCTGCCCGCAGGGTCTTGGCGGCGTTTTCCAGCACTTGGCGGCTACGCTCGGTGCAAAGCCGCACCAAATCTTCGCTCCATTCTTCCAAAATGCGGGGATATTTACGGAACATTCCTTCCCCTGAGCAGGGGCTGTCCACCAAAACCTTATCGAAATAGTTCGGCAAGGCTTTGGCAATGGCTTGGGAATCATTATTGGTAATGACCGCGCGGGAAATGCCCATCCGCTCCATATTTTCCATCAAAATCTTAGCGCGGGCGGGCTGAATCTCATTGGCGACCAACAGCCCATCCTGCAACCGCGATGCGATGGCGGTCGCCTTGGAGCCGGGCGCGGCGCAAAGGTCCAGCACCCGCTCATCCCCCTGCAACTGCAAGGCGGTGACAGCACTCATCGCGCTGGGCTCTTGAAAATAATACATTCCCGCGCAATGGTAGGGATGATTTCCGTCCCCTTCCCCTTGCAGATAAAACCCATCGGCATAAAAGGGGGAAGGCTCCACCCCAAAGGGTGCCAGCTCCAAAAAGGCTTTCCTATCAATCTTTTTGGGATTGAACCGCACCCCTTCCAACGCAGGGGTACCGATATAGGGGGAAAGATCCACCCATTCTTTCAAATAATCAATCATTGTTGCTCTCCAAGAATACGGGCAAAGAGCTGCTCCAACCGTTCCTGCTCTTCCGCCAAATATAAATACCCCCAAAGCGCCTCAAAGCCGGTGGCGGCGTGGTAGGTGCCATAATCGGCATTGCGGGGCTTGGAATGGGTCTTGGCGTTTCTTCCGCGGCGGACGATCTCCTGCTCTGCTTCGGTCAGCTCATCCCAAAGCAGGGTCAAAAACCGCTCCTGCGCCGCGCAACTGACAAAGGCTTTCGCCTTTTCGTGCAATTTATGGTTCTGGCAATTCCCCTGCTTTAAGATATGGGCGCGGACAAACAGCTCGTAAACACCGTCGCCCAAATACGCCAACGCCAAGGGGCTGTATTGCCTTGCAATTGCTTCTTTATTTTGCATCTTGAAGTAACACTCCTTTGATTGTTCCGTTCTCAATTTCAATCATCGCGTATTCCCGATTGGGATTGCGGATGGAGCCGGGGTTGAGCATCAAAATCCCATCCCGCGTTTCCATAAAGGGAATGTGGGTATGTCCGAAAAGCACCGCTTGCGCTTCTTCTGCCTTGGCGGCGGCCAACGCCGTTCCATAGCCGCTTTTGACCCCATAGCGATGGCCGTGCATTATCAGAATTTTAACACCGTCCAATTCCAGCACCTGCCGTTCATAGCCCCGCTCGGCAAGGTCGCAGTTGCCCAGCACCTGATAGACCGGATGGCCGTTGGTGCGCTCTAAAAGCCAGCGGGCATCAGCGATATGGTCGCCTAAATGGATAATTCCATCGTTTATATACCGATCGTATAAATCCTTCATCGGCTGACGCACGCCGTGGGAATCGGAAAATACCAGCAATCGAATCATATTTCCACCCCTTGATTGTTCTCATTATTTGGATTATAGCATAAAATGAAAGGAAAAGAAATAAAAATCATCAAATTTCTATGCAAAGGAGAACCCCGATGAGTCAGAACGATTTTTTGGACCAAATTAAAAAGATGGATAAAAAAGAACGACGGGATATGCTGGAAAAGTTGACTGCCGCCCTGACCCCCGAACAGCAAAAGCAGGTGCAATCCATTATGGGGGATAAAAAGCAGATGGAAAAGATTAAAAATAATCTCAAAGGCGACGATTTCAATACCTTGGTGGATGGGCTTGCCGGCAAGGAGAACGCGCAGGATTTTCTCAACAGCCCACAAGTTCAAAGCCGGCTGAAGGAGCTGCTGCAATAGACCTTGGTGGGCTGCTTTCCACATTGGATGCCGATAAATTAGGCGATGTAGTCTCCGCCTTTGCTCCGCAAAAGCAAGCGGGCGAGTCCCTTCTTAGCGGGTTGGACCCAACGCTATTGATGAAGGTGGGCAAGGCGGTCTCGGGGATGCAGGGGAAACCCGACCAGCGGTGCTCCCTGCTCACCGCGCTCAAACCCTATCTCCGCCCCGACCGCCGAGAGCGGGTGGATGAAGCCATCCGCCTATTGCAACTGATGCGGTTGGCGGAAATTTTCCGAAAGGAGATGGATTAATGGAAGTTCAGATCCGTTCCGACGGTCAGCTCTACCCATCGCGTCGGCAGGAAAAGCCCGCACCGCCACCGCCCAAACCCAAACCGCCCGAGCCTCCCTGCCCACCGCCCAAACCGACACCGCAGGATCTGCCTTGGGAAGATCTTTTGCTGATCGGCATCGCCCTTTTGGTATTGAAGAGCCGCGACCGACCCGATATCCCGATGCTGCTGGCATTGGCATACATTTTATTCGATCGACAATTTGACATAAAAAAATTATTTTAAGCGCCCGAAAGGGTGCTTTTTTATTGCTTATTTTTTGAGTATATGATAAAATAGTAACAACTTTTAGCAAAGGAGGTTCGTCGGATGGCTACCCTTTATCCCTTTTATTCCACCAGCAAGGGCAACTGCACCCTTTTGGTTTCTAAGGGGCGTGGGCTGTTGATCGATTGCGGTGTTTCCCGCGCAAGCATTATCAAAGCCTTGGGCGAGATTGGCTTTTCCCTTGACGCCGTCGACGGCCTGCTTTTGACCCACGAACATAGCGATCATATCAAGGCTCTGCCGATGCTTGTTCAAAAGGATCATATCCCTGTTTATGCCGGCAAAGGAACCTTGGACGCCATTGAAGTGGACGGAACAGACCATCAAAATCAGCCCTTTGAGATTGGGCCCTTTCGCATTACTCCCATCCCCACCAGCCACGATGTTGCCGACCCTTGCGGGTACCGCATCGAGGTGGAAGGCAAGGCGCTGGCGATCGTCACCGATACAGGAAAGGTAACTCCCCAGATGCAGCAAGCCCTTGGCGGCTGCCGCCTGATTATGTTGGAGAGCAACTACGATCCCGACCTTTTGGAAAACGGCGATTATCCCGCCGCGCTCAAACAGCGGATCCGCTCTCCCAAAGGGCATCTTTCCAATAACGATTGCGCCGCCCTGCTCGCCTTATTTGCCCTGCAAGGCGAGATGAAAACAGCGGTCCTTGCTCATTTGAGCGATAACAATAATACCCCGCTCACCGCAAAAATGGCGGTATTGAACGCCTTTGCTCAATACGGCATCACCGATGTCTGCCTGGAAGTCGGTGGTCCATTCTGCCCGCCCTTGGAGGTTTAAAAAATGAAATGCACCGTTTATTGCACCGGCTCGCTGAAAGAAAAATATTGGCGGGATGCGGAAAAGGAATATATCAAGCGGATGAGCCGTTTCGGCGGCTGGTCGGTGGTGGAACTATCGGAAGAGCGTCTGCCCGAAAATCCATCCCAAAAGGAGATCGACACCGCCTTGACCAAAGAAGGGGAGCGGCTGCTCAAACGCCTGCCCGCCAATGCCTATACCATTGCGCTCTGCGTGGAAGCCAAGCCCTTATCCAGCGAGCAATTAGCAAAGAAGGTGGCAGAAATTGCCCTTTTGGGCAAAAGCGAAATCGCCTTGATTATCGGCTCATCTCACGGGCTTGCCGAGAAGGTCAAAAATGCCTGCCAAATGCGGCTTTCCATCTCCCCTATGACCTTCCCCCACCAATTAATGCGGGTCCTTTTGGCGGAGCAATTTTACCGTGCGCATAAAATTAACGCAAATGAAAATTATCATAAATAAAAAAGTCGAGATGCTGACGCATCTCGACATTTTTATTTATTCTTCGCCGGAAGCAACCTTTTCAAAGACTGCGACCACTTCATCCGAAGGAGCGGGAGTCAGCAGGGTGACAACCACTGCAACTATGCCGCCCGCAATGAAGCCGGGGATGATTTCGTATATTCCAAGATTCTTCAAGAAGACCAACCACAAAATGTCTACTGCGGCGCCGGTCAAAATACCGGCGACAGCGCCTTGGAAATTGAACCGTTTCCAGAACAGCGAAAGGAGAATGACCGGACCGAATGCCGCGCCAAAGACACCCCAAGCATTTTCAACCAAGCCCATAATGGTACCGGAATTGGGGTTGGCGGCGATCAGGACCGCAATGACGGAGATAGCAAGAACAACAAATCTGCCCGCCCAAAGCATTTCCTTTTCGGAGGCCTTATTCTTGCGGATGATGGGTTTATAAACATCCACCGAGAAGGCGGAAGCGGAAGCCAGAAGCTGAGAATCGGCGGTACTCATCGCCGCCGCCAGAATGGCGGAAAGCAGCAAGCCACTGACCAGCGCGGGGAAGATCTTGCGCACCATGGTGATAAAGACCACCGAGCTATCGGCAATCTCTCCCAAGAACAGGTGCCCGATGACACCGGCGGCGACCGAGAAGAGCAAAATCAAAACAGTCCAGGTGATGCCGATTTTGGCGCTCTTCTTGACATCCTTATCGGAGCGCAAGGACATAAAGCGGATGATGATATGGGGCATACCAAAATAGCCCAAGCCCCAACCCAAGCCGGAGAGAATATCCTTCCAATTGGAGAAAAGATTCCAATAATTATCGGGGAGTTGACCCATCGAAACCGCGCCTTCCCCGTTTTGGATCAAAGCCAATGCAAAGATGGGGGCGATCAACAAAGCGCCCAACATCAGCAGGCCTTGGAAGAAATCGGTCCAGCAAACGGCGGAAAAGCCGCCCAAGAAGGTATAGCAGATAATAATCAGCGCGGCGACGTACATCGCGACGGTGGCATCAATGCCCATAACGGTATTGAAGAGTGTACCGCAGGCTTTGATGCTGGACGCTGCATAGATGGTATACGCAACCAAAAAGATGACGGCGCAGATGACCTGCAACACATTATTTTTGCTCATAAAGCGGTTGGTTAAGTATTGGGGAATGGTGATGGAATCGTTGGCGGCAATGGAATATCTGCGCAGACGAGGCGCCTGAACCAACCAACTGATGGTATAGCCAATGCCCAAGCCGATGGCGATCCAAGCCTGGCCGATGCCCATCGCATAGATGGATGCGGGCAAGCCCATCAAAACCCAAGCGCTCATATCCGAAGCGCCTGCCGAAAGTGCAGAGACCCAAGGGCCCATCTGACGGCCGCCCAAGAAATACTCCTTATCGCCGCCGGATTTCGCACGTACGAAAAAGTATACGCCGATGGCGACCATAAATAAGAGATATACGATAAATACGATCATTTCAATATTAAACATCTCTATTGCTCCTTTACTAAAAATAATCGTTCAAATATAAATTTAATTTTACACCAAATTGTAAAATATTGCAAGAATTTTCTTCTATATTAAATAAAGCAAATACCCGCGAAGGTGAAATCTCACCTTCGCGGGTTTGAGTTTATTGGCAACTGTATTCCGATTAGATGGTCAACATCCATGCACGAATGATTTGAACTGCATCGTTCGGATCGACATCGCCATCAAAATCCATATCTGCATTGGCGATATGGACCTGAACCGGATAGCCTGCGTTATACTGCAGAACTGCCAGAGGATCATCGATGCTCAGGTTACCATCGGCATTGGCATCGCCGGAGACACGGGCGAAGGTAATATCTGCCTGTGCATAAGCATCGGTGACTTCACCTTCCGCATCGGTCGCGTTGGTAATCTCAACATCCAGCATGCCATCCGCCACAAAGCCGAATTTCTCGACCTTGACATTGACGGTGATGGTAGCACCTGCCTGCACATTTGCGAGGGTGGCGGTATAGGCACCATCCTGCTCTGCAAGACCTTCCATCGTAACATTTTCAGCGACAACGCTTTGGATGGTATACTTAGAATCCTCAGCGGGAGTGATCTTAATGTTTGCACTATTCAATGCGTTGGGCAGGGTGATGACAACATCGACCTCGCCGC
>CALGEL010000084.1 GCA_937881855.1 uncultured Clostridia bacterium
GCACCATCCAAGTCCAAACCATTCCTGCGACCTGCAAAGAATATTCTAAGTCCACATATTCTTGCGCAACATGCGGTTACGAGCAAACCATTGTAAACTCTTCCCAGCCGCTTGCGGAGCATAGTTGGAATGAAAATCCATCCCATATAGAAAACGAAGAGCCAAGTTCCCATTATTATACTTGTAAATACAATTGCGGGAACATCAAAAAAGAAACCTGCAATCTCACAATTACTAAAACTCCGGCAGAAATCGGCAAAGACGGAACCATTAATTATTATTGCGCGTTATGCGGATATACCCACTCGGTTCCCGATCCCGATGCGCCGGCATTAAAAGAGCAGAGCGACACTGTAATAAAACTCATGAGCCAAAATCTTAAGTACGACGACGAGGATGATCAAGGCACCGACAATGATGCGCGAATTCGGCAGTACCGCCTCAAAGCGCTGGTGGAAAAATATGATCCCGATGTCATCGGCACCCAAGAATTTGATGCCTTTTGGGAAAGCGCGATGCCTACTCTTTTCGGCGAAGATTATGAAATGTATTTCGAATATCGCGACCATCGTAACCCCCCAAAAGGAAGCAACGAAGCCAGCGCAATCTTATGGAAGAAAGATAAATTTGAATTATTGGATCAAGGCTATTTCTGGCTCTCCGAAAATCCAAACAGTACCGTCCCCGGATTTGGTCAATATTATCCCCGCATCTGCAACTGGGTGCGGCTGAAGGATAAGCAAAGCGGAAAAATCGTCCGCATCGCATCCACCCACTTTGGTATTTACAAAGATGATGATGGTAATCCGGATACTTATCCGGTCGAGGTCATCCGTAAATTATTTGAAAAGGAATGCGAAAAAGCAGGGGATGAGCCGTATATCTTTATGGGCGATTTCAATTTGCCCTATCAGCAAATACAGTATGATACCCTGACGGATACCAATGCGTTTTATGACCTGCGCCCCGCCGCCGAAGCAGCAGCCAAGAAGGGCCAATGCGAATTGGGCGATATCCGCACCGGGACCAATAACGGCTTTAATTTAAATAATCTCAACGGCAAAAATCTCATCGACTATATCTTTGCAGGCAACAATGCCCCTGTCGGGATCCAAAAATTCGGCTATTGCTATGATCGGATCGCGGTCCCCAAAAGAGGGATAAGCAAGGGCTTCGTCTCCGACCATTTTGCCGTTTATGCCGAAGTGAAAATATAAATAATCATTAAAGAAAATCTCTCAACGCGGTTCTTTGCCGTGTTGAGAGATTTTTTTGCGTCGACTAACGACCGTATGTTCACATAAAACATAGTTGAAAAAAACCTTATAATATGGTACTATCAAAGTAAATATATGTTGTATTTGGAATGAAACGCCCTTCCATATGGAAAACGAAGAGCCAAGTTCTCATTATTATCCCTGCAAATACAAATTTAAAAAAGGTGGATTTGCCGATGTCTCAATGGACCAAAAAAGCCATAATGGAAAGTTTTAGCCGACAGATTGAGTCCACGCCGTTGGACCGCATCACCGTCAAAGGCATTGTCGCCGATTGCGGTGTGACCCGCAATACCTTCTATTATCATTTTGAGGATGTTTTCGCCCTTGCCAAAGAGGTTTTGCGGGAGCGGTTGGAGCAGATTTCCGACCCCGACCTCTCAGGCGGGGATTGGGAAAGCTATCTTTTATTGCTGGCAAGGCAGATTACCCAAAACCGCCGCACCATCCGCAATCTTTTCCATTCCACCAAGAGTCAGGAAATTAAAAAATTTGTTGAGGAAGTTTTGACCTATGCGCTCAGCTATCTCTTTGATTATCTTGCGGCGGGCAAGCCGGTGGAAGAGCATCAACGCAAGCTGATCATTGATTTCCATCGCCATGCCATCACCGGCTTTACCGCCGAATGGTTTGAGCGCCATTCAGATGAAGACCCCGCCCCGCTGATCAACCGCCTTTCCACCCTGCTCCAAAGCAGTATGCGGCAGGCGATTGAAGATGCGAAATGAATTTTTTGGCATTTTTTATTTGGTGTGCAATTTTTGCACACCAAAATTTTTTTGCCCATAGTATTGTCTTTTAATTTTGGATAGAATATAATTGAATTAATATTAAGAAAGGAGCACAGCAATGAAACAAACACGATTTCACGGTCAGTTTTTCACTATTCCGAATGTTTTGACCTATTTCCGATTTTTATTGATCCCTGTGTTCCTTTGGCTATATTGCTTCAAGCATAGTTATGGCGCCGCCGCTTGGGTGATGGCAGTCTCCGCCGCCACCGATGTGGTGGATGGGTGGATTGCGCGGCATTTCCATTTAGTGACCGATTGGGGCAAGATCATCGACCCCTTTGCCGATAAGCTCAACCAGATCGCCATCGCTTTTTGCTTGGCTTGGCGGTATCCGCTCGTTTGGATCCTTTTGGGTATTTTGGTGGGCAAGGAATTCTATATGGGCTTGGTTGCGCTGATCTTTATTAAAAAGACCGACCATGTGGAAGGCTCGGTATGGTATGGCAAGGCGGCAACGGTCGGCTTTTTCTTCCTTGCGCTGCTCCTTTTGATTCTGCCTTCCGTTTCTGCCCCGTTGGTATTGATTTTGGTTTTTACGGAATGTGGATTGCTACTTTTATCGATGGTTCTTTATACCCTTCGTTTCCTGCGCCTGTTTAAGCAATATCAAACGCAAGAAATTAAATAAAGCAGCGGGGAAAGATTTCTTTTCCGCTGCTTATTATTAGGAGAATATAACTATGGAATTTACTCCCGAAAAGCGAAAACGGCTCGCGCTTTGGATCGTTGGCGTTGCCACCGCCTGCATCCTTATTTTTCTGGCGGTGCAGAATATTCATATTCTGGCGGGCGCAGCGAATTGGTTGCTTACCTTGGTCGAGCCGTTGCTGATCGGCGTTGCCGTCGCTTTGATATTAAATGTACCGATGCAGTTTTTGGAACGCTTTTTTTGGCCCAATACCAAAAAGAAGGGGCTCATCAAACTTCGCCGCCCCTGCGCCTTTTTGGTCTCGTTGCTCTTTATCTTCGGGCTGCTCTTTGGGTTGATCCGCTTGGTCATTCCCGAACTATTAAGCGCCGCCAAAGTCCTGATCGAAAGCGCCTTGGACTTTTTAAGGCAGTTTAGCGGCATGAGTGAAGCGGATATCGCCACCTTGCCGCTGGGCAACCTGCTGCTCCGCACCGATTGGAATTCCCTTTTGCAGACCCTGCAAGATTGGCTTAAAAATCAGGGCGGTACCATTATGAATACCGCTTTTGGTACGGTCAGCACCGTTGTGAGCGGAATTTTTGATCTCTTTATCGCCATTGTCTTTGCCACCTATCTGCTTTTCGGCAAGGATAAATTGAAGCGCCAAAGCGGGCGGGTCATCCACGCTTGGCTGCCTAAAAACTTCGGTCAATGGTTGATCCATGCATTAAAAGTTCTTAACGAAAACTTCCATCATTTCATCACCGGCCAATCGCTGGAAGCAGTGATTTTGGGTCTGCTCTGCCTAATCGGTATGTTGCTTTTGCAGATCCCCTTTGCCCCGATGGTCAGCACTCTGGTGGGCGTTACCGCTCTAATCCCTGTGGTGGGTGCTTTTATCGGCGGGATCAGCGGTGCATTTATCATCCTGACCGCCAACCCGCTCAAAGCCTTGATCTTCATTCTCTTTTTGGTGATCTTGCAGCAGCTGGAAGGCAACTTGATCTATCCCAGAGTGATGGGCAAGCGGGTCCACCTGCCGGGAATGTGGATTTTGGCAGCGGTGACCTTGGGCGGCGGCATCGCCGGCCCTGTGGGAATGCTTTTGAGCGTCCCCTTAGCTTCCACCGCCTATCTTTTATTTAAAGAAGCCACTATCCAAAAAGAACAAAAAAATGCGGAAGCGTAACGCTTCCGCATTTTTAATTAAAAGTCTCTCAAAAGGGACCGATCCTCAAATTCCTGCAATTTCTTTTCCTTGGCGCGATTGACCACTAAAATCTTCATCCAGGCGGTCATCAGGAAAAACAGCCCCAGAATCAAGCAAAGCACCAGCGCGAGCGGTCCGTAATCAAATACGAAGATGCAGACCGAAGCGACCACCGCCATCACCAAAATGCCGACCAATAAAATCAGCCCCGCCTGACGAGCAGCCTTGCTATTATATTCTTTCAAAATTGCTTTGCGCTCTGCATAATATTTTTGCAGTTGTTCATCTGTCATTTTTTATCACCTCTATGAACATTATAAAATAAATTTCCTGATTTTTCAATCAACATTTTTCTTTTGGATAAAACCGTTCAAATCGAGGTGCGACCGCCACAAACCATTTGGGTGGCAGGTACCCCAATTCATTTGGGTGGTTCGTACCAATTCATTTGGTACGGAGAAAGCGTGACGATGAGGGCGTCCTCCCCTGCTCTTTTTAAAACCGTTCAAATCGAGGTGATTTTTTGATTTCTTCGGGCGCAGGCGTATGCGATACGCCAAGCCCGAAAAATCGGAAAAGCGCCCGATTTCAACGGTTTATTTTCCGAACATCAAAGAGAGAGTCGATTATACTATATAGTGGTTTGTACCACCGCATTACGTTCCATATACTGATTCCCTTGATACCCAGCTCCTTGACCAAATTCATCTTCGCCAGATAACTGCGGGCATCTTCAAACCAAACTTCATGCTCTTGGCGGCGGGCATCGTAATAGCGAAACCACGGAGACTGAGCGGTTTGGTCGTATTGGATATTGGCACCATATTTGCGGGCGATGGCGATCGCCTCATAATTGCCGATGGTGCGGGCGGGGAAATTGCGATCGAAGGGAATCTTCCAATCATATCCATAGTTGGGGATGCCCATCAAGAGTTTCTCGGGCGGGATCTCCTGCAAGGCATAGTCCATCACCCGCCGGACATTGGGCAGCGGCGCCACCGCCATCGGCGGTCCGAAGGCATAGCCCCATTCATAGGTCATAATCAAGGTTCGGTCGGCGGCTTTGCCCATTCCTTCATAATCGTGGGCTTCATATAATAGCCCCCGCTGTTCGCGGGAAGTTTTGGGCGCTAATGCCACAAAGACCAATGCGGGTGCCAACTGCTCTTTGAGATAGGCGACCAGATCGGTATAATCCTGCCTTAGATTGCCGGGGATATATTCCATATCCACATCCACACCATAATAGCCCTTTTCCATCATCACTTGTTTTAGTTGCGCCGCCAAATTGGCGCGGGCTTCTTTGCTTTCCAGCAGGCGAACACTACGCTCACTGTTAAATCCGCCCGATTCATCCACCGTCGTCAGCACCAGCAAGGGGGCGACCCCTGCCGCTTTGGCTTCTTGAATCAATGGTTCATCAGGCAACGGCGGCGGGACCAGATCCCCTTCGTCGGTAATTCCGTAACTAAAAATAGAAAGATAGGTCAGATAGGGCAGGGTCTTTTTCAGCACCGCCCGATCGATAAAAGGGTAGGCATAGCCATTGACTTCCAGCTCCCCGCTCTTTTCCTGCGGAGATGGAACGATCAGGCTATCGCCGATCACCAGATATTTATGGGGATCGATGCCGTTGGCTTCCACCAACTGCTCCACCGAGACCCCATACTCTTTGCCGATCTTATACAGGCTATCCCCCGCTTGGATGGTTACCACTTTCATATTCAATCCGCTCCTTTCATTGATATATATGAGCGGAATTTCCATTTTATTTATTTACAAGTTCTTTTAAACATTATTATAACGCATATTTTCGGGCATATTTTTCGCACCGCTTTTTAAATTGCGCATCCCCTTTGAGACGAAGGGTCATTTCGTGTTGGTGCATATCATCCATAATGCAGACGGCGACATTGGAGCAATGGTCGGCGGTGCGTTCCAGATCGGTGATCAGATCCACCCAGACAAAGCCCGCTTCGATGGTACATTCTCCGCTTTTGAGCCGAAGGATATGCTGGTCCCGCAGATGGGCTTTCAAACCGTCGATCACCTGTTCCAGCGGTTCCACCTCCATCGCGACGGTCCGATCGTTTTTAAGGTACGATTCTGTCGCAAGCAGGCAGATTTCCTTTACCGCGCCGCAAAGGGTCTGCAATTCCTTTTGGGCGGCAGGGGTCCAACAAATCTTCTTCTCTTGCAGTTCTTCCGCCGATTCCAAAATATTGACGCTATGGTCGGAGATGCGCTCGAACTCTCCGATCAATTTCAACAGCATGGAGACGACTTTGCTATCGCTGTCACTCATCCGATTGCTGCTGAGCTTGACCAGATAGGTACCCAAAATATCTTCATAATGGTCCGCCTTGCCTTCTAATGTGCGAATTTCCTGCGCGGTGGTTTTATCATAATTGCTAAGCATTGCAATGCTTTTTTGGGTGGCGGCAGCGGCGATCTGCGCCAGTTGGCAAACCAACTGATTGCATCGCTCCAAAGCGACGGGCGGGGTGGCAAGCAGGCGATCGTCCAGCTCGGTGACGGTCTCTTCCCCCGCAGGGACAAGGCGGTGGGCAAGCCGTTCCAACAATCTCGACGCAGGGAACAACACAACGACACAAAATACATTAAAAACCGAATGGCAAACAGCGATGCCGAACCCCGACGCGGGCGCATCCAACAGCCGCGGGGGTGCCCATCCCCGCATTGCCATAAACAGCCCCAATCCCAATATGGTACCTACAATGTTAAAGGCAAGATGCACCACCGCGGCGCGGCGGGCATTTTTATTGGTCCCCACCGAAGAGAGCATCGCGGTAACGCAGGTGCCGATATTCTGCCCCATAATGATGGGAATGGCGGCCGCATAGGAGACCTGACCGGTCACCGCCAATGCCTGCAAAATGCCCACCGAGGCAGAGCTGGATTGGATGATCGCGGTAAGCACCGCGCCCACCAAAACTCCCAAAATGGGGTTTTGAAAGAGCAGGAACATCGCCCGAAAACCTTCCACCTCTGCCAAGCCTTTCACCGCTTGGGACATCGCATCCATCCCAAACATCAAGGTGGCAAACCCCAGCAGAATACTGCCGGTATCCTTTTGCTTTCCGGTTTTTGCCATTAGGAATAAAACAATACCGATGACCGCTAAAATCGGCGTGAAGGCGGTAGGCTTCAAAAGACGAACGATAAAATTCTCGCCCGAAATTCCCGAAAGGCTCAAAATCCAAGCGGTAATGGTCGTTCCGACATTCGCGCCCATAATGATGGGGATCGCTTGCCGAAGGGTCATCAGCCCCGAATTGACAAATCCCACCACCATTACGGTGGTTGCGGAAGAGCTTTGGATCACCGCCGTCACGCCCAGACCGGTCAATAGCCCAAAAAATGCATTGTCGGTCAGACGGCTGAGAATATTTTTCAGCCCACTGCCGGCCCGTCGCTCCAAGGACTCGCCCATAATACTCATTCCGAACAAAAACAGACTCAGTCCGCCCAGCATCGACAATATGTCAAAAAGATCCATTCGCTCACCTCATTTATTTACATTATCTCCATTCCAATTAAAAAAATGCAGCGGATTTCCGCTGCATTTTTATTATTTCAAATATTCATCGATGGCTTTGGCGGCTTGCTTGCCTGCGCCCATCGCCAAAATGACGGTGGCCGCGCCGGTGACTGCATCGCCGCCCGCATAGACCCCTTCACGGGATGTTTTGCCCGACTCTTCTTCGGTTACGATACAGCCCCACTTATTGGTCTCCAAACCGGGGGTGGTAGAGCGAATTAAGGGGTTGGGGGAAGTTCCGATCGCCATAATGACCACATCGGTATCCAGCCGATGCTCACTGCCTTCCTTTACCACAGGGCGACGGCGACCGCTTTCGTCCGGCGCGCCCAATTCCATCTCCAAGCAGGTCATCCCCACCACATTCTGATGCTCATCACCCAAAATCTCGGTGGGATTGGTCAGGGTCTTAAAGATGATACCTTCTTCGATGGCGTGGTGAATTTCTTCGGCGCGGGCAGGGATCTCATCCATCGACCGACGATAGACGATATAAACTTCTTCCGCACCCATCCTTTTGGCGCAGCGGGCGGCATCCATCGCCACATTTCCGCCGCCGACCACAGCGACCTTATTGCCGCGTTGGATGGGGGTTTCGCTATCGGGCAGGTATGCCTTCATCAGATTGACGCGGGTGAGATATTCATTGGCAGAAAAGACGCCTTTGAGATTTTCACCCGGGATACCCATAAACCTTGGCAGACCGGCACCGCTGCCGATGAAAACTCCTTCAAAGCCCATGGCAAAAAGATCGTCCACCGAAAGGACACGGCCGATCACCATATTGGTCTCCACCTTGACGCCCAACGCCTTTAAGCCTTCGATTTCCTTGGCAACGATGGCTTTGGGGAGGCGGAATTCGGGGATTCCGTAGACCAATACACCGCCCGCCACGTGCAATGCTTCAAAGACCGTCACTTCATAGCCTTTACGCGCCAGATCGCCTGCGCAGGTCAGCCCCGCAGGGCCGCTGCCGATGATCGCCACCCTTTTGCCGTTAGATTGGGGCTTGACGGTGGGCTCTTTGGCGTTGGCTAAATGCCAATCGGCGACAAACCGCTCCAAGCGACCGATCGCCACCGGCTCGCCCTTAATTCCCCGCACACATTTGCCTTCGCATTGGGTCTCCTGGGGGCAGACCCGCCCGCAAACGGCGGGCAATGCGCTTTGGGCGCTGATGATTTGATAAGCCCCTTCAAAATCCCGCTGCTGCACCTTTTGGATGAAGGCGGGAATATCGATCTGCACCGGGCATGCGCCCACGCAAGGCTGATGCTTGCATTGCAGGCAACGATTGGCCTCCGCCACCGCCTGCTCTTCGGTATACCCCAGCGCTACTTCTTCAAAATTTTTATTGCGGATTTCCGGCGCAAGTTCCGGCATCGGCTGCTTTTGGGGACGCATATCTGCCATTATTCCTGCACCTCTTTCTTCAATAGATTACAGCGGTCTTGCTCATAAGCGTGGTAGGTTCTGCCCCGCTCCATCGCCAGATCGAAATCCACCAGATGGCCGTCAAATTCAGGGCCGTCCACGCAGGCAAATTTCGTCTCACCGCCGACCGAGATGCGGCAACCGCCACACATCCCTGTCCCATCAATCATGACAGGGTTCATGCTGACGACGGTTTTTACACCGTATTCCTTGGTCAGCATCGATACAAATTTCATCATCACCAGCGGTCCGATGGCGATGACTTCATCATAGGTGTTTTTCTCTAAAAGTTCTTTCAGCGCCTGAGTAACCAGCCCTTTTTCGCCCGCCGAACCATCGTCGGTCATCAAGCGATATTCCTTGCTGGCGGCGCGGAATTCATCCTCTAAAATCACCAAATCTTGATTACGGAAGCCGACCACCGAATCGACGATGGTTCCCTTTGCCGCCAGCGCCTGCGCCACCGGCAACGCGATCGCGCAACCCACACCGCCGCCGACCACAGCTACCCGCTTCAACCCTTCGGTCTCGGTGGGTTTGCCCAAAGGCCCTACAAAATCATGCAGGGACTGACCTTCCTGCAAGCGATCCAGCCGCATGGTGGTCGCCCCAACGATTTGATAGATGATGGTGACGGTGCCCGCTTGGCGGTCGTACCCCGCAATGGTCAAGGGGATCCGCTCACCCTGCGCATCCACCCTCAGAATGATAAACTGCCCCGCCTGCGCCTTTTGGGCGATCAAGGGGGCTTTGATGACCATTCTGGAAACGGTGGGATTCAATGCTTCCTTTTTGATAATTTCAAACATTTACTTCATCTCCCGAATTTAAAGGGCGAAGGTTTCCTTCGCCCTTTAAATTATCTATAAGTAATAATCAATTCGCAGCCGTTATAAACGTAGCTTTGCGTCAGGTTATTGGCATCGGTTGTCGTACTCTGGGAATCTATGGTGCTTCCTATGGTGACATAAAATCGTTTGGATCCGCTGGGGGAAACACCCAAAAGGGAACGGAACGTATTATTGGCAACCAAGGGGCTTTCAAAATCCCGATAGATTTCCGGATATTTTACGCTGAACATATCGGAGACGATTTCTTCATCGTCCACCAAATATTCCCGCTTGACCATATCCTTGCCTTCACCCAAGCCCGATACGGTGACAAAAACCGAAATCTTTTCCACCTTTTCTTTGCCGAATACATTCCAGCAAATAATGGTAGTGGCGGTGATGGCGACGATCAAAAAGAGAATGGTGGTCAACGCCCAATGCTTCCCAACCCAGCGAAGAGCTCTGATCAATGCGTTCATTATTTAGCCTCGGTGGCCGCCTTTTTAGCGGCGATCTCGGCATTGGCAGCCTGCAACAGAACTTCCGAAACATTGCCGCCGGTCAGCGCCTTGCGGAAGGCATCTACCGTGGTATCCATCGAATAGGCGTTGGCACGCATCGGGCGGTCGCCTGCGGTAGCTTTGGAGAGCAACTTGCCAAAAGATTTCTCCAAAGTGGAGTCGGCATTGGCATCGTAGAATTTATCCACACCGCAAATCGCACCTTCGTCCATCATGGTGCGGATCAGGTCGGGATTATAGAAATATTCTTCGTCCAACAAATCCATCACACCGTCGCTGCAGCGCAGGTTGCTGTTGTTGAAATATTCGGCGGAAAGGTATACGCCAAAATTGAGATCGCCCAAAATGGCGCCTTGCTCTCTCTTGCCGGTGGGGGAGCAGGGGAAGGAAACTGCCTTCACCTTACTAGCCTTGATTGCAGGAACCAGATCGGTGGAGGGGGCAATGATCATCGCTGCCTTGCCATCGACAAAGTCTTGCTTTGCATCAGCATAAGAAACGTTATAGCAATCGGGAGTGAAGGCACCTGCCTGCTCCAAAGACTTGATGCTGTTGACCGCACGCTCCCAGCTGGACATTACACCAAAGGTGGGCTGATAGCTATGCTCAGCAATACCGCCTTCGGAAAGGATCATCTCATCCACCATATACTCCAAGCCTTCATCGGCAAAGCCGGCAGCGATGGGGGTGATATTCTTTTCTTGCAGCTTGGCAATGGCATCCAGCAAAGAGGCCCAATCGGTAGGCTCGGCGATCTCGTTATCTTTAAAGATCTTGGCATTGATGAACAAGCCCTGATATGTACCTACCAAAGGCATCATATAGTTGGCCAGATTATCTTCCTCGGAAATATTGAGAACACCGCCGGGGATATCATCTTTATAGCCGCCATACTTGAGGCGAATTCCATCGTAGCTGATGATGGTCTCTTCCGCGATCATCTTATCAACCAGTTCACTGCGGGGAGAGAAGAACATGGAAACTTCACCGCGGTCCACCTTTTTCATAAACTTTTTCATCGCCGCTTCTTCGGTGGGAATCGGGGTATAGCTGATCTTGGTATTGGCAAAGGTAGCATAATCTTCCTGCCAATAGCGCATACATTCTTTCCAGGTCTCTGCATCGGGACCGTTGAGAAACTCCGCAGGAACACCAATGGTCATAGTAAGGGTGACATCATCATCGGATTGGGCATCGGAACAACCGGAAACCATTACCAACGAAAGAGCCAAAACGACCAACATACAAATCAATTTTGTTGCTTTTTTCATTCGGGGAAACCTCCGCTATATTATATCAACTAATATAATAACATAAGACGAAGATAAAATAAAGGGGTTTTTCTAATTATTTTTTAAAAATCTCGATTTTTTCTGTAATCTTCCCCCACCATTCCGCCAACGCAAACCGCATTTTATAAAGGGTGCTCCCCTTTTTCATAAATTCCACCCGCTCATCACCCAGCACCGCCGCCAACTCATCCGCCGCCGTATCCTCCGCCACCGCAGGGGCAATACACAATGCCGGATAGAGAACACACCAAAAGTTTTCCCCTTGCGCTTGACCGATGCGGATGCTCACTGCCTGATAGGTTCCCGCCGGAAAGGAAAGGGAACCATATTGCTTGGTGGGGAAAAAACGCTCCCCGATCTCCACCGAAACTGTGGCATCGCTGCCCTGCTGCCGCAGCAACTGCTCTGCCTTTTGCTGCAACTGCCCTTGATGCAGGCGGGCAATTTCCACCGCGGCTTGACGATTCTCGCATTCGGCAAACAACTGCTTGATTAAATCAAACATGCCGTCCCGCACCTTGCATTTGATCTGCTGATCTTCTTCGCTGTCGGATGCGCCGACCACATGGAACCGCAACACACTCTGCTCCACCGCCGCCGCATCGGCCGCGCCCGCCATTAAAAGATATACCCCCGCACTCAATAATACCAGCGCAGGAACGATGATAAAAAACCATTTTTGCTTCATAATAAAAATCCTCCGTGCCTTCATCATCGACACGGAGGAGTTCTTTTATTCAATTATTTGGTTCCGAAAATACGGTCGCCGGCATCGCCCAGACCGGGAATGATATAACCGTTTTCGTTGAGACATTCATCCACATGGGCGCAATAGATATCCACATCGGGATGGGCTTCGCTGAGCGTCTTAACGCCTTCGGGCGCTGCGATCAAACACATAAATTTGATCTTTTTGCCGCCCAACTGCTTGATTTGATTGATGGCATCCACAGCCGAACCGCCGGTAGCGAGCATGGGATCGACAACGATGGCCAAGCGCTTGCCGATATTGGCGGGCAGTTTGCAATAATAAGGATGGGGCTCCAAGGTCTCTTCATCGCGGTACATACCGATGTGACCGACGCGAGCGGAAGGAACCAAATTCAAAACACCGTTGACCATCCCCAAGCCTGCACGCAGAATGGGAATGACCGCCAATTTGACACCGGCGATAACATTGGTCTTGGTCTTGGCCATCGGGGTGGTGATCTCCACTTCTTCCAGCGGAAGATCCCGCATCGATTCATAACACATCAGCATGGTGATCTCTTCCACCAAGGCGCGGAATTGATTACTGCTGGTGGAAACATCACGCAGAATCGAAATTTTATGCTGAATTAAGGGATGATCAAAGACAACAACATTGGCCATAATTTTATACCTTCTTTTCTTTAATTTCTTTAAAATAATCGTATCATTTCATCGTTTTTTTGTCAAGGAAAAATAATGCGAAAATTGTTGAAAAAAGGGTTTACAAACAAAAGAAAATCGGGTATACTCATAGATAGATTATGTTCTTTAATTCGATGCGAGACATCGGCAAGAACCATTCACAGCGAACACCAAAAGGTCTTGCCGCACGAGCGCGCAGGACCTATTTTTTATGTCGGGGGAGATGAAAAGCAATGCCGGAAACATTCCGCTCACGCATTATGGAAGAAGCCGACGTGCGCCGCGCTTTGGCGCGGATCGCCCACGAAATCATCGAGCGCAACGGCAAGGAGCAGGAGATCTGCCTTTTGGGCGTGGAGCGTCGCGGTGCGCCGCTGGCCGCCTTGATCGCTGCCAATATTCAGGCCTTTTCCGATCTCAAAGTCCATTTGGGGACAGTGGATATCACCTATTTTCGCGACGATATTGAAGATAAGCCCCACGCCCCCTATCTGCCCGATTACGCGGTAGAAGGAAAGACGGTGGTTTTAGTCGACGATGTCATCTATACCGGCCGCACCGCCCGCGCGGCATTGGAAGCGGTGCTTGCGATGGGCAGACCTGCCCGTATTCAGCTGGCGGTATTGATCGACCGCGGTCATCGGGAGCTGCCGATCCGGGGCGATTATGTGGGAAAAAATGTTCCCACCGCCCGCAGCGAACTGATCAAAGTTCATATCCCACCTTACGACGAGTGCGTAAACGTGGATCTATATGAAAATTAAAAATTTGGAGGAAAAAACATGAAACTCGTTTTCCAACCCCACGAGAAACCTAGCTTTGGCGCAAACATTGTTTTCGCCATCCAACAGTTGCTGGCGATCATGGCTGCAACTTTGGTTGTTCCCCTGATTGTCGGTAATGGTATGAGCCCCGCCGCCGCGCTCTTCGGCGCCGGTATCGGTACTTTTGTTTACCTGCTCTTCACCAAGTTCCGCAGCCCTGTTTTCTTGGGCAGCTCCTTTGCCTTCCTTGGCTCTATGGCTACCGCCTTTGCCGGTGCCGCTTCGGTGGCTTTGGGCTATGTCGGCATCATTCTCGGCGCCATCTTCGCCGGTCTGGTCTATGTGGTCATCGCGATCGTTGTTAAGTTCGCCGGCGTTAACTGGATCAATAAGCTGATGCCGCCCGTTGTTATCGGCCCCACTGTCGCCATCATCGGTCTTTCTCTGGCCGGCAACGCCATCGGCGATCTGCAAAAAGCGCCCGCCGGCGGTCATACTCTGATCGCGGTTCTCTGCGGTTTGGTTACCTTGTTTGTTACTATTATTGCTTCCACCTTCGGTAAGAAGATGGCAAAGATGATTCCCTTCATCATCGGTATTCTCGCCGGTTATGCTGTCGGCTCCATCTTCACTGTGATCGGCAATGTTGCAGGCATCGATGCTCTGAAAGTCATTGATTATTCTGCTATCACCGGTCTGGTTGCCAACGGTGTAAATGTCGAGACCTTCCTGACCCTGCCCGACTTCACTTTTGTCACCGCCTTTGGTGCCATCGGCGAAATCAATGCTTCTTATGTTGCTACCATCGCTGTTGCTTATGTTCCTGTCGCATTCGTTGTTTTTGCAGAGCATATTGCCGACCATAAGAATATCTCTTCCATCATTGAGAAAGATCTGCTTGCCGATCCCGGCCTGCATCGCACCCTGCTGGGCGACGGTGTCGGCTCTATGGCGGGTGCCTTCTTCGGCGGCTGCCCCAACACCACCTACGGTGAGTCCGTTGGCTGCGTGGCCATCACCGGCAACGCCTCTGTGGTGACCATCTTCGCCGCCGCCATCGGCGCGATCCTCATTGCCTTCATCAATCCCTTTGTGGCCTTTGTCAACACCATTCCTCCCTGCGTGATGGGCGGCGTGTGTATGGCTCTGTACGGTTTTATCGCCGTATCCGGCCTGAAAATGGTGCAAAAGGTGGATTTGGAGCAGAATAAGAACCTGTTTGTGGTGTCGGTGATTCTGATTGCCGGTATCGGCGGCCTG
>CALGEL010000085.1 GCA_937881855.1 uncultured Clostridia bacterium
TCTCGGCGGGAGCGGTGAAGCGGCTGTTGGGATGGGCGGCGCAGGTGGATTTATCGCTCTTATCGAACTTGGCGGGATCCCAGGGAGCGCCCTTCCAGTCGATGGCGCCAACCGGCAGTTCCTTATTCAGACCTTCCCACCAAACATTATTATCAGCGGTGTGGCAAACGTTGGTGAAGATGGTGTTCTTCATGGTAGAAGCCAAAGCGTTGGGGTTGGACTTTTCGTTGGTGCCGGGGGCAACGCCGAAGAAACCGTTCTCGGGGTTCATGGCATAAAGGCGACCGTCTTCGCCGACACGCAGCCAGGAGATATCGTCGCCAACGCACCATACTTTATAGCCCTTAGCGGCATAAAGCTCGGGGGGGATCAACATAGCCAGGTTGGTCTTACCGCAAGCGGAGGGGAAAGCGGCGCAGATATAGCGAACTTCGCCTTCGGGGTTCTCAACACCCAAAATCAACATATGCTCAGCCATCCAGCCTTCCAGCTTACCCTGATAGGAAGCAATACGCAAAGCGAAGCACTTTTTGCCCAGCAGAACGTTGCCGCCGTAACCGGAGTTGACAGACATAATGGTGTTGTCTTCGGGGAAATGCATAATATACTTCTTGGACGCATCCATCTGAGCGCGGGAATGCAAGCCCTTAACGAACTCGCCGTCACCCAATGCTTCCAGAACTTTATTACCGATGCGGGTCATGATGTGCATATTCAATACAACATAGATGCTATCGGTCAGCTCAATACCGATCTTGGAGAAGGGAGAGCCGATAACGCCCATGCTGTAAGGAATTACATACATGGTTCTGCCTTCCATGGAACCGTCAAACAGTTCATACATCATTTTGTATGCTTCGGCGGGGTCCATCCAGTTATTGGTGGGGCCGGCTTCCTTCTTGGTCTTGGCGCAGATGAAGGTTCTGTCTTCCACGCGGGCAACGTCCAAAGGATCGGTGCGGTGCAGGTAGCAGCCGGGCAATTTCTCTTGATCCAGCTTTTCAATCTCACCGGTGGAGCAGGCTTCCGCACGCAAGGCGTTGAGCTGCTCTTCGCTGCCATCGATCCAAACGATATTGGCAGGCTTGGTAATGGCTGCCATCTCGTCGACCCATTTGAGCAATGCTTTGTTCTCAGTCATCATTCGATACTCCTTTTTCTATGAAATTCAATTTTTTCCAATATAATTATAAATGCAATCGATGTCTATTGCAATCCCTATTTTTGCCAAAGTTTTAAGGTTTATCCCCCAAATTTTGTGCAAGTTGAAAAAGGCGGATAAACTCTTGGGGCGAAAAGGTTTCTGCGCGGGCATTTTGGGGCAGATTTGCTTCTTCCAAAAGAGCGCAAAGCCCGTCCCGATCGGTTTTCAGCAAACCCTGCACCGCCGCAGAAGATGCAAACATCTTGCGCCGCGCCGCAAACGCCGCCTGCACAAAAGCGATAAAGCCTTTGGGGTCGGGATGCTCCTTTTTGGGAGTCAGACGGACCACAGCGCTATGGACATGGGGCGCAGGATGGAAGCAATGGGGCGGAACTTCAAACAAAAATTCCATATCGCAAAGCCCTTGCACCCAGACCGAAGCGGCGCGGTATTCCTTACCGCTTTGGGCAAGCAACCGCTGAGCCACTTCCTTTTGGACCATCAAAACCGCTTGATCCCAGCAATCGATGTTCTTCAAAAGCAGCAGCAAAATCTCGGTGGTAATATAATAAGGCAGGTTGCCGACAATGGTACACTTACCGCCAAACTCTTCCCCTGCAATCTTTTGAAGATCGCATTTTAAGACATCCTGCCAGAGAAACCGATGGTTTTCAAAGGGGACCTGCTCCGAAAGGAGCGGCTCCAAGCTCCGATCGATCTCGACGGTAACCACTTTTCTTGCCTTTTGGCAGAGCAGAGCGGTCAGGGAACCGATGCCGGCGCCGATCTCTAAAATATGCGCTCCTTCGGCGGCATCGGCGATGCCTTCCAGCACCGAAGAGTCTTTCAAAAAGTTTTGGCCCAGGCTTTTGGTGGTCGCAAGCCCATATTGAAATAATATTTGAGAAACGTTAATGTCATTCATAACTTCTTGTTAATCCGATCAACCGACCTAAAATTTGGCAATCTTGGGTGAAGATGGGCTCCATTGCATCGTTTTCCGGTTGCAGGCGGATGCCGCCCTTTTCCCGATAGACTCGTTTCAGGGTTGCTTCATCTTCCAGCAATACCGCGGCAATCTCGCCATTCTCGACCGTTGCGGTCTGCTCCAACAAAACAATATCAGCGGGTAAAATCCCCGCATTGATCATACTCTCGCCCCGCACCTTCAACGCAAAAAGGCTCCGCCCCCTTGCGATGGCAGGGTCGACAGGGAGATACCCTTCGATCTGCTCCGCCGCCAAAAGCGGCACCCCTGCGGCAATGGTGCCCAGCACCGCGACAGGGACACTTCCCTTGGCGCCTGCCAGCCTGCGATACCGCCCATCCCGTTCAATAGAGCCTTGCGCTTCCAGCCGCTCCAACAAAGCGGACGCCTGGCTGGTGGAAGAAAGACCCATCGCCTGCTGCAACACCCGAACAGTAGGGAACCGCCCCTGCTGCTCCACCGCATTGCGAATCCATTGCAATGCCCGCTCGTCGCGGTCTATGATTTTTTGGTTGGCTTTTCTTCTGCTCATTTTAAGAATTTAAAGGTTTCGATCATCTTTTCGATGTCTTTGAGAAAATAGGTGTAGCTTTCAAATTCGCCGATATAGGTCAACACATAAATTTTATCATTACGCTCGGTAAAAATCTGCATAAACCGCAGAGCGTTGGACCCATCCTTGGATGAGCTTTCATAGACAATTTGGTATGCCTTTTGGCCCGAAAGAGTAATCTCCTTTTCACTGACCAGCTTATAGTTTGCCACGCTGCTCTCCAAATCGGAGACATAGCCGCGGACATAGTCGGTATAGGTCATATCGGGGGCAAACCGCTGCACCGAAAGGCTTTCGTTGTGTTGATCGCTATACCCTTCGGTGGGGGTGACAAATACCGCCGTTCCCTCTTTGACATTGAAATTCTTTTGCCAAAAACTCGGATATTCGATGGAAAATCCCAGCGGTGTGGAGCGAAAGAGTTTATACCCTTCGGTCGTTGCCTTTTGGCATCCCGCCAAGCCGAGCAGTAAAATTATAGATAAAAGAAATGCGATAATTTTTTTCATTGCATTGTTCTCCCTTTAATTGCATAGTTATTTTTATATTATCATAAAAATGTATTTTTGACAACACCAAAAAAATGTGCTATGATTATTGAAATGAAAGGAAGTAATGATTTATGGCTGAAAAAAAGCAATGTAGTTATACAAGTATCGGCGGTTCCGCGCTGATCGAAGGGGTGATGATGCGGGGGAGCGATAAGCTTGCCATCGCCTGCCGTCGCGCCGATGGCATCATCCAAATGAAGATCGAGCCGCTGGACACCCAAAAGAAATGGTATGCCAAAATTCCTGTTTTGCGGGGGATTTTAGCCTTTATCTCTTCGCTGACGGTGAGTTATAAATGCCTGATGTATTCCGCCGACGTCTCGATGGAAGGGCTGGAAGAACCGGAGAACCCTTCCAAGGCGGATCGGTTTTTGGAAAAACTGATGGGCAAGACCGGTATGGCGATCCTTGGCGGCATCTCGATGGTGCTGGGTCTGGGTCTTTCCTTGTTTTTATTTATGTATCTGCCCACCCTGTTTACAAGCTGGGCAATGTTCTGGGCACCTGCCCCGCTCAAAGCGGTGGCGGAAGGGCTTTTGAAGATCCTGATCTTTTTAGGGTATCTGCTTTCGGTTTCCCTGATGCCGGATATGCGCCGCACCTTCCAATACCACGGCGGCGAGCATAAATCCATCTTTTGCTATGAAGCAGGGGAAGAGCTCAACACCGCAAACACCAAAAAGCAAAAGCGGTTGCATCCCCGCTGCGGGACATCCTTTATGTTCTTTACTCTCTTGATCAGCATTGTCTTTGCCATGTTTATCCCTTGGGGCAACCGCCTGGTGCGGACCTTTTTGAAGATTATCTTCATTCCGCTGGTGATGGGGATTGCCTATGAATTTATCCGCTATGCGGGCAAAAAGGATAATTGGTTTACCCGCATCCTTTCCGCCCCCGGCAAATGGTTCCAGCTCATCACCACCAAGGAGCCGGATGAAAAGCAAATCAATGTGGCGCTCTGCGCCTTAAAGGGCGTTTTGAAGGACTACCCGCTCAATAAGGAATTCTTTGTGGACGAAGAAGGAAACTATTTGAAGGATAAAGAAAATGAGAACGAAGTTGAAGGACCTGCAACGGCAGGGTGAGATTATATTAAAAGAGCGGGGCATTGAAAACTATCGCAACGATGTTTTCTGCCTGCTCCATAAACACTTCGGCGCATCCCGCGCCGACATTCTTCTCAAAGGAGAAGAAGATTATCCCGAAGAGACGGTGCTCGCCTATATGCACGACCTGCAAAAGCGGGGCGACCGCACCCCCTTGCAACACCTTTTGGGGAGCTGGGAATTTATGGGGTTGCCTTTCATTGTCTCCCCCGATGTTCTGATCCCCCGCAGCGAGACGGAATGGCTGGTGGAGTATGTTTTGAAAAACTATGCCGACCGACCCATCAAGGTGCTGGACCTTTGCACCGGCAGCGGTTGCATCGGCATCGCGGTCAAAAAACTTTTGCCCCACGCCACCGTAACGATGGTGGATATCAGCGCCTTGGCGCTGGACGTGGCAAAAAAGAACGCCGAGCAGAACGAGACCGAAGTCACCATCGAAAAATGGGACATTTTGCAGGGCATTCCCTTCTTTTTGGAAAAAGAGCGGTTCGATGTCATTCTCTCCAACCCCCCTTATATTAAGACGGAAGACCTGAAAGACCTGCAACCCGAAGTCCAAAAAGAGCCCGCGCTGGCCTTGGACGGCGGTGCCGACGGTCTGCTTTATTACCACGCCCTTGCCAAAACTTGGAGCAACCTGCTCAAAGACGGCGGCGAACTGATTATCGAAGCAGGGGAGGATACCGCCCCGCAGGTGAAAGAAATTTTCGGGCAATATCTCAACGACGCCACGCTCTATCAAGACCTTGCCGACCTGCCCCGCTATGTCACAGCAACGAAATAAAATATGACGCCTTCCTTGAGCCAAGGAAGGCGTTCTTTTATTGCCCTTTTACCAATCAATTCTTCTTGACATTTTATATATATTATCTTAAAATTAATATGTATAAATATGTAATCCTAATATTTAGAAAGAAAGGTCGATAAATTATGTCAACTTATCTTCGCGGAATCCACACGCCCCATCGAAAAGGCACCAAAGGAAAGGAGCCGCTGCGGTTACCCATTCCCGAAAAGGTGACCATTCCGATGTCGATGCATATCGGCAAGCCTGCCACCCCCATTGTCAAGGTCGGTGACCTTGTTAAGGTGGGGACCAAGATCGGGGAAGCGGACGGATATATTTCCGCCCCCATTTATTCCAGCGTTTCGGGCAAGGTGGTCAAGCTTCAAGAACACCGCCTTGTAAACGGAGCGGCGACGACCGCAGTCGTCATTGAGTCGGATGGCGAGATGGCGGTGGATGAATCCATCGCTCCGCCGGTGGTAACCAACAAGGAAGAGTTGGTCGCCGCTGTTAAAGCGTCCGGCATTGTCGGGCTGGGTGGCGCAGGCTTTCCTACCTATGTTAAATTGGATGTAGACCCCGCCCGCATTGATTATCTGATCATCAACGGCGCGGAATGTGAGCCCTATGTCACCAGCGACACCTACACGATGCTCTATCGCGATGAAGATATGCAGGTCGCTCTGAAAGCGTTGCAGGCCCATTTGGGTATCCAAAAGGTCATCATCGGCATTGAAAGCAATAATAAACCCGCCATCCACGCGATGAAGGCGATGGCCGCCAAGATGGACGAACCGGAAATCAAGGTTCTGACCCTGCCCGCCATCTATCCCCAAGGCGGCGAAAAGGTGCTGATCTATCACGCCACCGGCCGCAAGGTGCAGACCAATCAGCTTCCCATCGACCAAGGGTGCGTGGTGCTCAACTGCACCACCCTTGCCGCCATCGGCTCTTATCTGCAAACCGGTATGCCGTTGGTGGAAAAATGCGTGACGGTGGACGGCGGCGCGGTGCGTCTGCCCAGAAATGTCATCGCTCCCATCGGCGCATCCTTTAAGGATCTCTTTGATCTCTGCGGTGAGCTGGTGGGCGAGCCCGCCAAGATGATCTATGGCGGCCCGATGATGGGTATTACCGTTCCCGATGCAACCGCACCCATTCTCAAAAACACCAACGCGATTTTGGCGCTGACCAAAAAAGAAGCGCGGTTGCCCAAAACCACCGCCTGCATCCGTTGCGGTGCCTGCCTTAATACCTGCCCCTTCGGGCTGGCTCCGGCATCCATCGCCGCGGCATATGATAAAAAAGATACCGATGCATTAAAGGATCTTCAAGTATTCTCTTGTATGGAATGCGGTTGTTGCAGTTTTGTCTGCCCCGCCAACCGCCCCTTGGTGCAGATGAATAAACTTTCCAAGCAACTGCTTCAAAAAGAAGCAAGAAAGGAGGGCGGCAAATAATGAGTTCTTTATCCAAAGTAATGGTCTCTCCCCATATCCATAGCGGCAAATCCACCGCAGGGATTATGGGAGACGTTCTGATTGCCTTGCTCCCCGCCACCATCGCGGGAGCGGTGATCTTTGGCGAACGCGCCCTGTTTGTCATCCTTGTTTGTATGCTCAGCTCCATTGGTTTTGAGTTTCTCTTCAATCTCATCACCAAAAGAGACCAGACCGTCGGCGATCTTTCCGCCGCCGTTACCGGCCTGCTTTTAGCGCTGAACCTGAACGCCGAGACCCCCTTATGGCAATGCGTTGTAGGTTCGCTCTTTGCCATCATTGTCGTCAAATGTCTGTTTGGCGGCATCGGGCAAAATCTGGTCAATCCCGCCATCGCCGCGCGGGTCTTTATGATCATCGCCTTTGCTACCATTGCAAAGCCTTCCTTCCCCGTCGATTCGGTAGCGACCGCCACGCCGCTGGCCGCCGAGACCATGCCCGCCTTTCGGGATCTCTTTTTGGGTAACTACGGCGGTGCCATCGGCGAGACCTGCTCTGCGGCATTGCTGCTGGGCGGAATCTATCTGCTGGTGCGCAAGGTCATCAGCTGGCAGTGTCCTGTCGCGTTTGTTGGTACGGTCTTTGTATTTTCCTTCTTTATGGAAGGGTTTGACGCTTATCGTGCGTTGAGTATGGTATTGGTCGGCAGTGTCCTGATCGGCGCCATCTTTATGGCCACCGATTATACCACCACCCCGCCCACCGCATGGGGCAAGCTGCTCTTTGGATTGGGTTGCGGTTTGATTACCTGCCTGATCCGCTATTTCGGAATCTATCCCGAAGGCGTCTCCTTTGCCATTCTCTTTATGAATATCCTTACCCCCTATATCAGCCGTTGGACACGGCGTAAAACCTTTACGGAAGGGGGCGTTCGCTAATGAAAACCAATATTAAAAATCTGGTGATCTTCGTCTGCATCTGCTCCGCCATCACACTGCTGCTGGCGGGCACCAATGCGATCACCGGCCCCATTATCGAGAAAAACCAAGCGGCCGCTGCCAATAAGGCGCTGCTGGAAGTGTTCCCCGATGGAAAAGGATTTGAATCGGTGGATCTTTCTTCCATAGAGCTGCCCATCGCTGTTACCGAAGCCTTTAAGGAAACCGAAGGTAAGGGCTATGTAATCAAAATAGTTACCGCAGGCTACGGCTCCGATATGGTGATTATGTGCGGTGTGGATACCGCAGGGGTGGTCACCGGCGCGGTCTGCTTATCTTCTAATGAAACCTTGGGCAAGGAAAAAACCTACGGCGAGAACTTCACCGATAAGGATGCCGCAGGGGTGGACGCGGTGGAGATCATCAGCGGCGCCACCAAAACCACCGAAGCTTATAAGAACGCGGTCAAGTATGCGCTGGATGCCGCCACCATTCTGGGCGGAGGCTCGGTGGACCTGCGCTCCGAAGATGAAATTCTGCTTGATAATCTCAACGCCGCCCTGCCCGACGGCAATAAGGACTTTGAAAAATGGTTCTGCGTCGAGCGTCTGGAAGGGATCGACGGTGTTTATGCGGCTAAAAACAATGCCGGCTATGTCTTCACCGTCGGCGAGCAGTTCATCGGCGCGAAAGCCGACGGAACGGTGGTGAGCGAAGGTGTCACCAATCCTTCTCTCTTTACCGACGCGGTAAAGACCATCCAAAATTCTTCTGTTGAAGAAATTGCTGTTCCCGCCGAATTGGAAGGAACCGTTTCCAAGATCCAAAAGACGGCAAGCGGGAATTATGTCATCGATGCCAAGGGTGCCGGCTACGGCATCAAAGGCGGCAACGACTATCACCCCGCATCCAATGAATATATCATCGTCCGTGTCTGCATCAGCCCCGAAAATGAAATCATCGCTTGCCTGACCGTTTCCCAAGCGGAGACCAAAGGAATCGGGGATGCCTGCGCCGAAGAGGGCTTCTATGGCCAGTTTGCAGGCAAGACCGAAGAAAATTATACTGAAATCGACGGCATCAGCGGTGCCACAATGACCACCGCGGGATACACCCAAGCCATCGAGCGCGCCTTTGCGGCGGTCAATACCTTGAAGGGAGGAGCCTAATGATGAACAAAAAATCATCTCTTTCCGTTCTGCTGAACGGAATTATCAAAGAAAATCCGGTTTTGGTTCTGATTTTGGGAACCTGCCCCACCTTGGCGACCACCACCACCGTCGACGGCGCCTTCGGTATGGGCATTGCCGCGATGGCGGTGCTGATCTGTTCCAACGTTTTTATCTCTCTGTTGCGTAAGATCATTCCAGAATCGATGCGTATTCCCTGCTATATCGTTATCATCGCAGGGTTTGTTACCGTCGTCAAGATGCTGGTGCAGGCCTATCTGCCCGCGCTTTACGAAACCTTAGGTGTCTATCTGGATCTGATCACCGTCAACTGCATTATTTTAGGGCGGGCGGAGATGTTTGCCAATAAAAACGCCGTCGTCGCCTCCGCGATGGACGGTGTCGGTATGGGGCTCGGGTTCACGCTCGCCCTGACCGTAATGGCCACCATCCGCGAAGTCTTCGGCGCCGGCTCTTTTGCGGGCATCGCCATTCCCTTTATGCAAGACTTTAAGATTGAAATTCTGACCAAGGCCCCCGGCGGTCTGCTGGTCTATGGGCTGATGATCGCGCTGATCTATGTGGTCACCCGCGGCAAGGCGCCGGTCAAAAAGTCCTTCTCCTGCGAAGGCTGTCCGTTGGCCAGCACTTGCCACCCCGAAGATTGTTTATTGGAAGGAGCTGAAAAATAATGGAATCTTTTAAACTTTTAATGATTATCCTGCTTTCTTCCGTTCTGGTCGATAACTATGTTCTCAGCCGCTTTTTAGGCATCTGCCCCTTCCTGGGCGTTTCCAAAAAGCTGGACCAAGCCACCGGTATGGGTATGGCGGTCACCGCGGTAATGCTGATTGCCACCGCTGTGACCTGGCCGATCCAATATCTGGTGCTGAACCCCTTGAATTTGGGCTATTTGCAGAACATTCTCTTTATTCTTGTCATCGCATCGCTGGTGCAGATGCTGGAACTGTTGCTCAAAAAGTTTTCTCCCGCCCTTTATAGCGGGCTGGGTGTCTATCTCCCGCTCATCACCACCAACTGCGCGGTGCTGGGTGTCACCATCAACAACATCAACGACGGCTATACCTTCCTTGAATCGATGGTCAGTTCGCTGGGTTGCGGTCTGGGCTTCCTTTTGGCGATGGTGCTCTTTTCGGGCCTGCGCTCCCGCATCAACGATGCCAACATCCCCGCCCCCTTCAAAGGGCTGGGCGCAACCCTGATTGCCGCTTCCTTCATCTCGCTGGCCTTTATGGGATTCAGCGGCATTGTTGAAAATATCTTTGCTTAATAGGGGAGGACGAGAATGAATATTTTAATTGCATTTTTAATTGTTCTTGCCATTGCAGTTGCGCTTGGCGTTCTGCTGCTGCTCTTTTCCCACTTTTTTATGGTACCGAGCAACCCCTTGGCGAAAAAGGTTCGCGAATGTCTGCCCGGCATCAACTGCGGTGCCTGCGGCTATAAAGGGTGCGACGATTATGCCGCCGCGGTAGCGGACGGACTCGCCAAGCCCAACCTTTGCATCCCCGGTTCCACCGGTGTTGCCAATGAAATCAGCAGCATTATGGGTGTGGAAGCGGAAGAATTTGAACACAAGGTGGCCTATACCGCCTGCAACGGCCATTGCAACGCCACCGATCATATTGCGGAATACGATGGTATTCCCACCTGCCAAGCGGCATCGATGCTCTATGGTGGGCCCAACTCCTGCCGTTTCGGTTGTCTGGGCTTTGGCGACTGCGCCGCCGCCTGCCCCACCGGTGCCATTTGTATGAGCAACGGCATCGCCCGCATTGATGCTTCCCATTGCATCGGC
>CALGEL010000086.1 GCA_937881855.1 uncultured Clostridia bacterium
GGGCATGCAGCTCCTCTTTGAAAAGAGCTACGAATACGGCGAGCATGAGGGACTGGGCCTTTTAAAGGGCCAGGTGGTGGGCATGAGCGGCAGGCTCCCCGCGGACCTGAAGATCCCCCACATGGGCTGGAACGCCCTGGAGCTGACAAAGCCCGCCAAGCTCTTGGAAAACGGAAGTTATGTCTACTTCGTCCATTCCTTCTACGCGGAAAACTGCGCCGATTTCATCGCCGCTATTACCGACTACGGCATCCCCATCACCGCCGCCGTGGAAAAGGGCAACATCTTCGGCTGCCAGTTCCATCCGGAAAAGAGCGGCAATGTAGGTCTGAACATTCTGAAGGCCTTTGCGGAAGTCTAAGGAGGATATATGGTTATTTATCCTGCAATTGATCTGTTTGACGGAAAAGCGGTTCGCCTCTTCAAGGGCGACTATGCGCAGATGACCGTCTATAATGAAAATCCCGTATCGGTTGCCCTGGATTTTAAGGCACAGGGCGCTACCCATATCCATCTGGTGGATCTGGAAGCCGCCAAAAGCGGTGTCCCCGCCAATTTAGAGACCATTCGCGCCATCGCGGAGCAGACCGATCTGTTTGTGGAAGTGGGGGGCGGTATTCGGAATATGGAGATCGCTCGTACCTATCTGCAAGCGGGGGTGGATCGTATTATTTTAGGCACCGCCGCGGTGCAAGACCCTGCCTTTTTAAAGGAGGCGTTAAAGGAGTTTGGCGGTAAGGTGGCCGTTGGAGTAGACCTGAAAGACGGCTATGTTGCCATCAAGGGCTGGACCGAAACATCGGCGCTGACCGCCGATGCCTTCTTTGCCCAAATGGAGCAGCTCGGGGTGCAGACAGTCATCTGCACCGATATCTCCAAAGACGGTGCCATGCAGGGCACCAACCGAGAACTTTATAAGGATTTAAGTCAAAAATTTTCCATCGATCTTATCGCATCGGGCGGTGTTTCTTCCATCGAAGATATCAAAGCCCTGAGGGCGATGGATCTCTATGGCGCCATTATCGGCAAGGCCTATTATGTCGGCGCCATTGATTTAAAGGATGCAATTGAGGTGGCAAAATGATAACAAAGCGGATTATTCCCTGCCTGGATGTTAAGGACGGACGGGTGGTCAAAGGGGTCAATTTCCAAGGCCTCTCCGACGTTTCTTCCCCCATCGAGCTGGGGAAATATTACAGCGACTGCGGCGCCGATGAGCTGGTGTTTTATGACATCACCGCTTCCGCCGAAGGCCGCGCGCTCTTTACCGACATTTTAAAAGAAGTAGCCAAAACCATCTTTATCCCCCTGACCGTCGGCGGCGGCATCAATACCTTGGAAGATTTCGATCGGGTATTGAAATGCGGCGCCGATAAGGTGAGTGTCAATTCCGGCGCCATTCGTAACCCCGCATTGGTGCGGGAGGCGGCGAAAAAGTACGGCGATCAATGTGTGGTGCTTTCCGCCGATGTCAAAAGAGTCGACGGTGTCTTTCGTGTCTTTGCCAAGGGCGGCAGAGAGAATACAGGGATGGAAGCGATAAAGTGGATCAAGGATTGCGTGGCAAACGGTGCGGGCGAAGTGGTCTTAAATTCCATCGATACCGATGGGGTGAAGGGCGGCTTTGATTTGGAGATGCTGGATGCCGTCTGCAATGCGGTCAATGTACCGGTCATCGCCTCGGGCGGCGCGGGCTGCGCCGAAGATTTTGTTCGGCTCTTTAAAGAACTGCCCAAGGTGGATGCAGGGCTTGCCGCTTCCATCTTCCATTTCGGCGAAGTCAAGATTGCCGATTTGAAGCAACTGCTCAAACAAAACGACATCAATGTGAGGTTATAATATGTTGGATATTGAACAATTAAAATTTGACGAAAAAGGCCTGATTCCCGCCATTGTGGTGGATGCGGAAACCAAAAAGGTATTGACCTTGGCTTATATGAACAAAGAGAGCCTGAAAATTTCCTTGGAAAAGGGTTTGACCTGCTTTTGGAGCCGTTCTCGCCAAGAGCTTTGGCTCAAAGGGGAGACCAGCGGGAATTATCAGCATATCCTTTCCATCACCGCCGATTGCGATAAGGATGCGCTGACCGTCTTGGTAAAAAAAGACGGCCCCGCCTGCCACCTGGGGACCGATAGCTGCTTTAATACCCCCATCTACGAAAGCGGGGAAGAAGCCTTTTCGATGGAAGGTCTTTACGCTTTGTTGCAGGGACGAAAAGAGCAGATGCCGGAAGGCTCTTATACCACCTATCTCTTTGAAAAGGGTTTGGATAAGATCTTAAAGAAGGTGGGCGAAGAATCCACCGAAGTCATCATCGGAGCCAAATCCAACGATAAGGCGGAGACCGTCTATGAGATCGCCGACCTTGCCTATCATATTATGGTATTGATGGTGGAGATGGGGATTTCGGTTGATGATATTCGCAAGGAATTGGGCTCCCGTCACGTCATCGACCATAAGGTCAAGCAGGAGAAGATGGTATGATCTTAAAAGGCGATTTTCATACCCATTCCATTTATAGCGACGGGAAAAACACCTTGGAAGAGCTGGTGCAGGCCGCCCTTGCCAAAGGCTTTTCCGCCTATGGGTTTTCCGACCACGCTTATATGGACGATCCCAATCGGGATTGGGGAATGAAAAAGGAGCAGATTGAAAATTACAAAGCGGAGATTGCCCGATTAAAAGAACAATACCGCGGCAGCATCGATCTGCTTTGCGGGATTGAGCAGGATTCCTTTTGCCCCTTGGGTGTGGACGGTTATGATTATGTCATCGGCTCGGTCCACGCGGTGGAAAAGAATGGAATCCTTTGCGAAGTGGACGATAGTTTGGAAAAGGTGAAGGAAAACCTGCGGCTGTTTGCCGACCCTTATGAGTATGTAGAAGAGTATTATCGCTCGGTGGCAGACCTGCCCCGTCGGTTTAATTTCGATATTATGGGGCATTTCGACCTGCTCACCAAATGGCAGGAAAAAGAGCCGCTGTTTGATGAAAACCATCCGCGCTACCGCGCGGCGGCGGAAGAAGCGCTCAAAGCGTTGATTCCCACCGGTGTGTTGTTTGAAGTCAATGTGGGAGCCATCTCCCGCGGCGTGCGAACCACTCCTTATCCCAATCCTGCGTTGCTTCGTTCCATCTATGAACGGGGCGGGGATGTGATTATCGGCGGCGATTGTCATAACGCCGCATATTTGGGGCTGGGTTTTGACTCTGCGCTGGCTTTGATCAAAAGCTGCGGCTTTGAGCGGGTGGTCAGCCTTTCGTCCAAAGGAAAAGAATTTATAACCATATAAAAAGTGCTGAAAGCAAACGCTTTCAGCACTTTATCATTACACATCCATAATAATGGGAATAATCATCGGGCTTTTTTTGGTTTTGGAAGAGATAAACCGCGCCAGCGCATCCCGCATATCGCCCTTCAAGGCGGTCCATTCCAGATTGCCTTTGGCAAGGGATTTTTCCAGCGCATCGCTGACCACTTTTCTGGACTCGTCCATCAGGTCTTCGTTTTCCCGAACATAGATAAATCCGCGGGAGACGATATCCGGACCGCTGACCACCTTTTTATGCTCCCTGCTGATGGCGGCAACAACGATGATGATACCGCCTTCCGAAAGAACGTGGCGGTCCCTTAGGACAATGTTGCCCACATCACCGACGCCGATGCCATCCACCATAATGGCGCCCGCCTGCACATTACCGGCAAAAGCGGCTTTGGTATCGCTCAATTCCAAAACCGCGCCGTTGGCGCCGATGAAGATGTCTTCTTCCGCCATACCGGCCTCGATGGCCAATTTGGAATGGGCGACTAAATGATGGTATTCACCGTGGACCGGCATAAAGAATTTGGGTTTGGCAAGCCCTAAAATGAGTTTGAGTTCTTCTTCGCAGGCGTGGCCCGAGACGTGGACACCTGCCATTTTATTATCCACAACGGTAGCGCCCAATTTTTCCAGCTCGTTGATGACACGGCTGACCAACCGCTCGTTGCCGGGAATGGGGGAGGCGGAGATGATGATCAAGTCGTTGGAATTGACATTGATGGTGCGGTGGTCGGAATGAGCCATCCGCGAAAGAGCGCTCATCGGCTCGCCTTGGGAGCCGGTGGTGATGATCGTGATCTTGCTGGGCGGGAAAGAGCCGACCTGTTCCAAGGGGACCAGTGTTCCTTTGGGCATTTTCAGATAGCCCAGCTCATGCGCCACCGCAATGACCGATTCCATCGACCGCCCCGAAACCGCCACCTTGCGCCCGAACCGTACCGAAGCGTCCACAATCTGCTGGACCCGATGGACATTGGATGCAAAGGATGCGACGATGATGCGCTTATTGGGGTTACCTTCAAAAATATTTAATAAGGCTTTGCCCACCTTCTTTTCGCTGCTTGCCATACCGGGCTTGCCGGCATTGGTAGAGTCGCTCATCAGCAGTAAAACGCCTTCTTTGCCCAGCTCGCCGATGCGGGCAAGGTCGATGGCGCGACCGTGGATGGGGGTGGTATCAATCTTAAAGTCGCCGGTATGCAAAATAATGCCGACCGGGGTGCGGATGGCAAAGGCCGCCGCATCGGGAATGGAATGGTTGACCTTGATAAATTCCACCGAGAAGCAACCCCGCTCGATGATGCTGCCGGGCTTGGTCTCGATCAGCATCGCGGTCTTATCCATTCGATGCTCCACAAGTTTGCGGCGGATCAATCCCAAGGTCAGTTTATTGGCATAGACAGGAACGTTCATTTCCTTTAAGACATAGGGGAGCGCACCGATATGGTCTTCGTGACCGTGGGTGACAAAGATGCCCCGCACCTTATGAATGTTTTTTCGCAGGTAGGTGATATCGGGGATGACCAAATCCACCCCCAGCATATCTTCGTCGGGGAAGCTCATACCGCAATCGATGATGATGATATCCTCTTCATATTCAAAGGCGGTCATATTCTTGCCGATTTCGTCCAATCCGCCTAGGGGGATAATTCTCAGCTTGGATTTTGCCTTGCTCTTGCGCTTGGGCGCGGCTTTTTGCGAAGTCGGCTTGCGGGCAGGGGCCTTTCTTTCGGTGGGCTTTTTGGGGGCTGCCGCTTTTTTATTTTGGGATTGGATCTTCTCTTTGGGCAGGTTATTGCCCCGCTTGCCGCCGGCGGCAAGGATCAGATCCTGATTGTTTAAAAGATCTTCGATGTTTAGTTTTTCCGCAGGCTTACGCTTGATTTTGCGGGCGGCCTGACGGGCTTGGGTTTGTTTTTTGTTATTATTTTTTTCCATAATACTCCTTTCATATAAAAACATAGGAAAAACACCCGTTTGAAAATTTCAAACAGGGATGATAAAGCTCTTATCGGCGTTCAAGAGACTTATTTTAGTAGCAGGGGACCGTTCTCAATAAACTTATTCTATCATAGTATAAGCAAATTAGCAAGTTTTTATTCTTCGTTGACATATGTTGCGCCGCGGCGGTAATCTTCGCCGGCAGGGCGGGGGTCTTTATACCAGCCGTT
The DNA here is from genome assembly GCA_937881855.1 of uncultured Clostridia bacterium. Lineage (GTDB taxonomy): Bacteria > Bacillota > Clostridia > Oscillospirales > QAKW01 > QAKW01. Next base: position 5,496 of record CALGEL010000086.1, read on the forward strand.
GCAAAGGTCGGTGGCCAGCCGTTCAAGAGCGAAAAAGGCGGGGGACACATTCTCACATTCCTTACCGCTCTGGCATAAGGGCAGGCGGGCGGTATCCTTCAAACTGCGTAATAGATGGCGTCCTTTTTTGCCAAAAGCCAAAACCCGCAGATAGGGGGCATCCGCTTCGGGCAGGCCTGCGGGGATCCCCAAAGCCGCGGCGCAAAGGGCGCGGCGGAGCTTGGCGTGGGAATACCGCTTGGTCTTGATGCGGTCGGTCAGTTCGGTCAGGGTGGAAGTTTCAAAAAGGGCAGATAAGATGCGGTTTTCCAATCCTTCGGAGATGTTGGCGGATTGGCGCAGTTGGTCGGCGGTTTTGGTCTTTAAAAGGGTGAGCAACCCTTGCTCTGCCGCCGCCATATCCAGCATCGCTCCTTGGGGGCAAGGGGCATATTTTTGCATAAATTGGGGATGCTTGCGAATATAGGATGCTGAGGAGATATCGTCGATGGGCGCGCCATCGTGTTGATTGGTGCGGCGGATGGCGGTATAGCCAAGCCCATGCTTTAAGCAGGCGCGGATATACCCGCAGGCCAAAAGATTATTGGGGGAGCGCAAAAGCATCGCCTGCTCAGGCAATAATTGCTCCAAGGCTTGCTGACGGGCGGCGCCATAGGAATATCCTTGATCCAGAAAGTCTTTAATGATGGGCGAAAGGGTATCTTCCGATACTTTTGCCAGCGCTTGCAATCCATCGAGATCTTCACATTCGGTGCCAAAGGCAAGGGTGGCGGGTTGCCCCAATGCGGCGGCAATCTCTACGCCTTTGGCGGCAAACCGATCCCCGTCCGAAAGGGCATAGGGGAGCGGCAGTTCCAGCACCAAATCGGCGCCAAAACGCACCGCGGCGGCGGCGCGTTCCCATTTATCAAACGCCGCAGGTTCGCCCCGTTGCACAAAGCTTGAGCTCATGATGCAGACGGTATAGTCCCCTTCTTTTTTCGGCAACTGCTCCAAAAGGTAGCGGTGGCCGTTATGAAAGGGATTGAATTCACAAATGATAGCGTAGATCAAAGCCGATATCGTTCCTTTTCTTTAAAAAATGGTTGAAAGTTTCTTTTCTCTATTATATAATAAATAGATGGAAAATAAAAGGTTTTTTTATAAAGGAGTATTAAAACGATGAAAATCTTGGTTATCAATGCAGGCAGTTCTTCTTTGAAGTATCAGTTGATTGATATGGAGAACGAAAATGTTTTGGCCAAAGGCCTTTGCGATCGCATCGGGTTGGACGGTAAATTTGTCCATAACGCCAATGGCGAGAAGCTGGAGATGGATCATCCCATGCCCAACCACGCCGAAGCCATCAAGGTGGTTTTGGCGCATCTGACCGACGCAAAATGGGGCGTGATCAAGGATGTTGCAGAAATTTCTGCGGTGGGTCATCGTGTGGTCAACGGCGGCGAAGTCTTCGTTGAAGCCACTTTGATGGATGTGGAAAAGATCGACACTCTGGAAAGTTTGACCGAGTTTGCTCCCCTGCATAATCCCGCAGCGGTAACCGGTCTGCGCGCTTGCTTGGAAGTTATGGGCGAAAATGTCCCGCAGGTGACTGTTTATGACACCGCATTCCATTACGGTATGCCCAAGACTGCGGCAATCTACCCCATTCCCTATGAGTATTATGAAAAGTACGGCATCCGTCGTTTCGGCGCACACGGTACTTCTCATGGCTATGTCGCCGAAGAATGCGCAAAGCTGCTGGGTAAGGATTTCAAAGAGTTGAAGATCGTCACCTGCCATTTGGGCAACGGTTCTTCCATCACCGCAGTTGATGGCGGTCGTTGTGTGGATACTTCCATGGGCTTCACCCCCTTGGCCGGTGTTCTGATGGGTACTCGCTGCGGCGATATCGATCCCGCAGTAGCGATGTTCATTATGAATAAAGAAAACCTGACCCCCGACGAAATGAATGCGATTATGAATAAAAAGAGCGGTGTATTGGGTCTGAGCGGTGTTTCCAACGATTTCCGCGATCTGGATGCCGCTGCCGAGCAGGGCAATGAGCGTGCGCGGCTGGCACTGGATATGTTCACCTATCAAGTAACCAAATATATCGGCTCTTATGCGGCCGCGATGGGCGGCATTGATGCTGTTGTCTTTACCGCAGGTATCGGCGAGAACAATGCGGTAATGCGCAGTGACATCGTCAAGAATATCGAGTTCCTTGGTACCAAAATGGATGAAGAAGAAAATAAAAAGCGTGGCGAAGCCCGCGTGGTCAGCACGCCCGAGTCCAAGGTAAAGATCTGCGTTATCCCCACCAACGAAGAGCTTGCCATCGCGCGTCAGACCTTGGCGGTTATCAATAAGTAATTTGAGGTGATCTTATGGCGAGAGCCAAGAAATCCAAATTCAATTTTAAAAAATTCATCAAAACCTTTTGGTTTAAGTTCTTATGCTCCTTTGTCATCACCCTTGTAGTGCTCGGCGGGGTGGGAGCAGGCTTTTATGGATACATTTTCGGTGAGTTGGACGTGGAAAAAGGTCTTGGCGACGATGAGACCGGTATCACGCATCAGGATTACCACGTCAAAGGAATTGAAAACATCGCGTTGTTCGGTATTGATACGACCGATGAAGAGACGGGTGGTCGCAGCGATAGTATTATTATTGTCACCTTGGACCATGACCGTAAAGAGATCCGTCTTTCTGCCATCGAGCGGGATACTTATGTCACCATTGAAGGGCATGGCAAAGATAAAATTAATCACGCCTATGCCTTTGGCGGACCTGCCCTTGCGGTCAAAACACTCAATCAGAATTTTGGGTTGAACATCAAAGACTATGCAGAAGTCAATTTCTCCAATATGGTGAGGGTGATCGATGCGTTGGGCGGGGTTTGGATGGATGTTCCGCAAGCATATCTTCCTGAGGTGAACTCCCGCTTGCAGACCGACCACGCAAAATATAACCAACCATTAGAGCTGATTGAAAATAGCGGACGCCAGCTTCTTTCGGGTGTTCAAACGCTGACGATTGCGCGGGTGCGTAAAAGCGTGGGCGGAACCAATGTTCGCGCAGGGATGCACGAGATCATTTTGGAAGCCTGCTTTGAGCGGTTGAAGGAAAAGAATGTGTTGGAGTATCCCAACATTGCCAAGACCCTGCTCTCTTTGGTCCAAACCACGCTGAAGTCCGGTGAGGTTACATCTATTGCGGCGAAAGTGGTGCTCTCGGGCTATCAGATCCGGGATGCGGTCTTTCCGTTGCAGCAGGATTGGATCGGCGGCAATACCATCAACGGCATCTGGTATCGGACCTATAATACCGAGACCGGCAATAAAAATATCCGCAATTTCATCTATCAGGGAATTCTTCCTGAAGGAGTGGAATAATTTTTAAAATTAGGGCTTGATTTTAGCGAAAAGATGTGTTATGATATTATTCGCTTTAAGCCCTATATGCGCTGGTAGCTCAGCTGGATAGAGCGTCTGACTACGGATCAGAAGGTCGGGAGTTCGAATCTTCTCCAGCGCGCCATAAAAAAGACCATCACCGATTGGTGATGGTCTTTTTTATGGCCCACTGTTCGAAGATTTGAACCATTTTCCTGCGGAAAATGGTTCGTTGAGGCAGCCCTGCCGCCGCGATAGGCGTCAGGGACTGCCGTGTCTCGAGCACCGCAGATTTTTCGTAACCGCTCGGAGCGGTCGAAAAATCAAGAGGCGCAGAGTATCTTCTGTGTCAGCAAGATTGCAAGACCGTACAAACTTGTACAAGTGCCCTATTCGACCGCTTTAGCGGCTCTAACTAAAAATAGCACCCGAACAACATTGTTCGGGTGCTATTCTTTTACAAACTCAATAATGTCGCCGACTTCACAGTCCAACGCATAACAAAGGGCATCCAATGTTTTGGTGTTGATCGCTTCTCCTTTTTTCATTCGGTGAAGCGTGTTTGCTGAAAAGCCTTGCTTGAAAATCAAGTTATATTCGGTTATGCCCTTTTTAAAAAGAGTTTTATAGAAAGGTTTATAACTTATCATATTCATCACCACGTCCATTTTAACATACTCAACCCCTTGACAATACTCAAACAATTGAGTATAATTTTATAGTACTCAAAATATTGAGTATAATGAATTAAAATGGAGGATTTGTGATGAAAAAAGTTTTAGCATTTGTTATGATTGTTGCAAGTGTATTGAGCTGTATTACTGCTTGTAAGAAAACGTGTGAGACCTGCCAATTTGGTGAATGGGAAACGATATCGGAAGCAACTTGTTCGGCTGAAGGACAATTGATGCGAGTTTGTTCGGTTTGTGGGAATAAGGAAACCAAAGAAATTGAAACCATCGAACATACTTACGGAGAGTGGAACGTTGTGGCGGAGCCTACTTGCGTCGATGTTGGAAGTAAAGAAAGAGGTTGTTCTGTTTGCTCTGCTATAGATGCATCTGAGATTGAAGTAGTCGCACATACATATGGTGACTGGGAGACAGTTGACGCTGCCACTTGTACTGCCAAAGGAAGTCGCTCCCGAACATGCTCTGTATGTAAATATGTTGCAACCGAATCCGTCAATGTATTGGGTCATTCTTATGGCGATTGGTCTGTGACCACCGCTGCCACTTGTACCACCAAAGGTGTAAAGATCAGAAAGTGTTCTCGGTGCGGCTCAACTGAAACCGCAGACGTTGCTATTACATCTCATAATGTGAATGCCGAGAGCGGTAAATGTACTATTTGCAATGCACAGATTCAAGAGGCGGCAGGGCTTGCGTCCTTGCTTGATATCAAAGCTTATTGGAGTCCTTCTACAGGAAATTATACGAATTATGCTGAAATGGTTTTCACCAACAAGTCGTCTTATGATATTTCATTAGGGGCTATTAGTATTAACGGGGTTTTTCTAAGTGAAACCACGAAGGGAGAGGCTATATTTCGTGAGGGCTATTGCGTTCCTGCACATTCTACGCGTAGTTTCACAGGAATATTTAGTAAAAAAGCATATTTGACCAGCGATTCGGAAGGGTCTATTAACGGGGTCCAATGGAATGGTGAGAACTATTACATGGTTTATTTTAATAAAAACGGTATCACCAGTATAAGAAAAGATAAATTCTAAGGAGAAAACGATGGATAATGAATTTGAATTTCTTATGTCTTTTAACGATGGAGAAAATATTAGCAAGTTTTGGTTGATCGAGAAATTTGGGGAAAATGCTATTGTTGAAATGAGGCAAAAAGGATACATAGAAAAAACCGCTAAAAAAACACAATTTAATGAACCGTGCTACCGGATTACAGCACTGGGGATTAAAGAACGAGATCGAAAGAACAATAAAGAACTCATGTAAAATTTCTAATTATACAAAAAGAGCGAAGTCGAAAGGCTTCGCTCTTTTTGTTGTTATTAAATTACTTACTTCAAATAAAATACCAATTCTCCGCCGTTGAGCGCATCTTTGACTGCAAGGCGATAGTCCTTGATTGCGGTGCCGTTGAACTCGATGCGGTCGACGCAACGGTTCTCGCCGCCCTTTTCGGTGCGGATGACCAGCTCTTTGCCTGCGTTCAGGCGCATGGTTGCCCGATCGACCTGCGGCATACCCAAAAGGAGATCGCCGCTGCCGGTCTGCGGGAAGAGCCCCAAGGTGTTCCAGACAAAGGCGGAAGAAAGACCGCCGGAATCGTTGTTGCCGGGCAGACCGCTTCTGCCGGTACCGAAGGAGCGGGAAACGCATTCACGCAGGATCGCGCAAAGGCGATCGTGCCGATCGGTATAGATATAGGCATAGGGGGCGTCCATATCACATTCGTTGTTGAAACCTTCAAAACGATGGTAGGCAGTTTCTTCGATCTCTTTACCTGCGCCGATATAGGTCAGTGGTTTGAGACTTTCCTTTTCAAAGCCGAAGAAATCGTCCAGCAGTTTGGTAAAGCCTTCCTTCCCGCCCGCCAACTTGATGCGCTCTTCCATCTCGTTGTGGATGCGGAAAGAGTAGGTATAGCGATCGCCTTCGTAGTATTCGGATTGATCCGAGAGAAGCCCGTCTTCGCCATAGACTTTGCGCCAATTTCTGCTGAGCGCGAGCAGCTGCTCTTTCAGCTCGGGGTCGGCAGTAATCTGCGCGGCGTAGTAGCAACCTGCCGTAGCATCCAAAACGTGGGTATAGTATTCAAATAAACCTTCTTCCAGGAAGGGCTTGAAATCTTCCCGCGCCAACTCCCGCTTGATACATTCGGTAACGGTGGCTTCATCGGTCAATCCTGCATAATAAGCATCGCAAAGGGAATGGATCCCCAGCAGCTTGGCTTGACTTTCGCAGGGGAAGAATTCGGAAAGGTCAAAACTGCAATTGATTTTGCCTAAGGTCTTGCTGATATTTGCAAGGGCTTTGGCGACCTTTTCACCCATCGCAGGATAGCAGAGAAAGAGCAGGGGCAATAACGTCTTATATTGGTCCCAAAGGGTGGCAAAACCGCCCACAACATCATCTTCCACACCCAAAACAGACTCGCCCTGCAAATCCACAGGTTTGAGCAGGGAGTGATAGAGATTGGAATAGAATTTTTCTTTTAATTCTTCGTTATCGGTCTCGATTTGAAGGGTGGAAAAATGCTCTTCCCAGATGGCTGCGGCGTTGGCTTTCGCTTGGTCAAAGGTGCAGCCACTGCCGATTGCAGAGGTACGAGCCGCTTCCATAGAGCGGGTGGAATAGCCCACGCGCAGTTGCAGTTCGTTGCCTTCAAAATCAAAGACTGTGCCATAGAAATCGCAACCATCGGCAGGTTTCAGGATGGTTTCGGCGGATTCTTCTTCCCCGCAGAATAAGGTGGCGTTGCCCCCTTCGGCGCGGACGCAGAAGTAAAGGCGGATGCCCGAAAAGATGCCGCTGAAGCAAACTTCGTCTGCGGCGGTGCGCTCGATTTGCGGCTCGCCGATAACACCGCGGAACCGCTCTCTGAATTCCTTGGAAAGACCGTCGTTGGAGAAATCAACCACCACACGCCCGCCGTCCTTGGGGAACTGATAATGATGCATTGCCGCGCCACCATCGATGGTCATGCGGCAGTGAACATCGCCCAGCAGAGTCTCATAATAACCGGGGGTTCCCTTTTCTTCGGTCAGCGGGCGCATTTCTTTTGCATTGGCAACCGCGCCGTAGATAGGGGAAGCAATGGCATAGTTATAGTAGTACCGAATACCGCCGGTGCCCGATTGATGCAGATGGGAAAAGCCGCGCGCTACCATATTGTCGTAGAGTTTTCTGATTCCGCCGCAGCTATTGGCGCGGTGGGTACCGTAGCCGGTGGGATAGGCGCCGCTGAATGCCCCTACCGACATCCGCCCGAAGGGCAGGGTGGCGTGGGGATATGTATTGCCGCAAAGGGCTTTAATATAAAACCACTTGGATGCTAAACCGTCTTCAAAGAAGCGATCGGTCTCGCCGTTGCCGTAAAAAACATCGGCATAAGTACATAATTGCTTCATTATTATAATATCCTTTCGTTTAATACCTCTATTATAACATAAACCGAAGGAAAAACAATAAAAAATTGACTTTTTCTTTGCCTGTGTTAAAATAGAACTAATGACGAATTTCAGGAAAGGGATCTAAAAAACTGAACCGATTGGATTTGCAAAAAATCGCCGCCCATTGCAAGGGCGAGTATCATATCGAATTGCTGAACGAAACCGATTCCACCAACCGCCAACTGCGTAAGTTGGCGGAAGGGGGCGCGCCGGAAGGGTCGGTTCTTTTTGCGTTGCACCAAACCGCAGGTAAGGGGCGGATGGGAAGAAAGTTTTTCTCCCCTGCGGGAAGTGGGCTATATTTTTCTATCCTGCTCCGCCCCCAAGAGATGGCAGGCGGAATGAAGATCACCGCCGCCGCCGGCGTTGCGGTGGCGCAGGCGGTCAGGGATGTTATGGGGATCGATCTTTCCATTAAATGGGTCAACGATCTTTATCTGGGAAATAAAAAGGTCTGCGGTATTTTGGCAGAAAGTGCGATGGATGGGCAGGGCAAGTTCAATTATTGTGTGCTTGGGATCGGCTTGAATGTGTTTGAACCGCAGGGCTGGGAAGACGGCTTGGATCAGATTGCGGGCGCATTATTGCCCCAAACCAAAGAAGATGTTTTGGAATTGTTGGCGGCGGCGATTTTGGATCGCTTTTTCGATTGGTATCGGAACCTATCCGATCCGCAGTTGATGGAAGAATACCGCGCTCGATCCTTTTTGCAGGGCAAACAGGTGGTGGCGGTCATCGGCGAGCAACGGTTCGGTGGGGTAGTGGAAGGCATCTCCGATGGGGGCGAACTGCTGCTGAAAACCGAGAGCGGCGAGCTGCGGGCGCTCTGCTCCGGTGAAGTGCGATTGGAGGACTATCGATGAGAGCATCGTTGCGAAAAATGATTGATGCCGCGGTGTTTTGCGCGGTGATTGCCGCCTGCGCCCAAATCCTGTTGCCGATGCCCGTAGGGGTGCCGATGACGTTGCAGACCTTGGCGGTCGCATTGTGTGGATATTGCCTTGGTTGGAAATATGCCTTGGCGGCGGTGGGGACCTATCTGCTGCTGGGCGGGATTGGTTTGCCTATCTTTTCGGGTTTCGGCGGTGGGTTTGGCTGGCTGTTCGGTGCGGGCGGCGGCTTTCTGGTGGGATTTCTTTTGATCGCCGTCGGTTGCGGTCTGCCGATGAAGAACCGAATTGCGAAGGTGCTGACCGGAATAGCCGGCTTGCTGGTTTGTCATTGTTGCGGTGTGGTGTGGTACGCGTATGTCACCCACCAGAGCCTTTGGCAGGCAGTGTTGACGGGCTCCTTGCCTTATCTTTGGAAGGATCTGCTGTGTGTTTGGCTGGCGGAATTGATCGCAAATAAAATAGGATTTTTCAAAAAAAGATATTGACAAACCTAAGCGAAGTGAGTATACTATTTAAGGTAACGGCGCGGGGCGTCAAAATGCTGGCGTAGCTCAATTGGCAGAGCAGCTGATTTGTAATCAGCAGGTTGATGGTTCGATTCCGTTCGCCAGCTCCATAGGGGAGAGTTCCCGAGTGGCCAAAGGGGGCAGACTGTAAATCTGTTGCATCTTGCTTCAGTGGTTCGAATCCACTCTCTCCCACCAAATAAAAATACCACCCAATAGGGTGGTATTTTTATTTGGTGCGAGCCACTGGATCGAACTTTTTTGCAAGGCAAAAAAGTTCGTCGCAGCGGCTC